>CAYYPN010000385.1:0-2501 GCA_964473545.1 uncultured Planctomycetaceae bacterium | reverse complement strand
TGAGCTCCAGGCAACCGACGTATCGGTCCCCGGATTCTACCGTGTTCCCACCGCTCCGCCCGGCGGCGACGCGCCGTCTGATGAGCAGCTGAACGCGGCGGTGAGAGACTACGTCCGCGCGTGGGCGAATCCGTTCTCGAGCTCAGAGCAGATCAGCGATTCGCTGCAGCGCCTGCGGGATCAGGTGGTGGGAGACTGAGCCGTCAGCCGGCCGGTGCTACGTAGGGGGCCGGGCCAAGGCGCAAGAGATGCAGCGGGAGGAACTCGTTGGGAACGCCGTGCAGCGTCTTGGCCGGAAGAGCAGATACGATGCGACCATCTGCGTACTTCTTCAATTGCTTGATGTCCTTCGAACGAACTTGCCCCGACCACTTCACTTCAATCGGGTAGAAGCGGTTCTGTTCGACATACGCGACGTCGACCTCGCCTTCGGCCTTGATGTAGTAGGTCGGCCTGCGGCGGGCGTAGTGCACATCGACACAGAGTTCGGCAAGCGAACCGATCCGTGCCGGATCACCCAAGACGGGCAGAACCTGATCCCGATAGGGGTCACTGCTCGGCTCGAGCCAACTGTGAACCGCGTGGTAGATGAACGGATCCGCAAAGACGACCTTACGGGCCTTCTTCGGCGCCGCCGCCAACCGGTGCTCGACCAGGGCAGGCAACACGATGAGAACGTCCATTCGCAAGAGCACGTCGACGTAGTCGGCGACGGTGGCCGGGTGATCGATTGAGAGTTCCGCCGAAAGCGCGTTCCAGGTGACCTGGCTTCCCATGCGACGGATGATCGCCGAGAGGACATCGCGCAGATAGTGCTCCTGCTTGCCGCGCCTGGCCACGTCGCCGCGAATCCACTCCGCATACACCGCATAGGTCGCCGGATCTATCGCATCATTCGCGTGGAGGCTGTTGACCGCAGTCAGATATCCACCCGTGACAAGGTAACGCTCGAATATGGTTCGAAGCTCCGTCGCCAGGGCGTCCGAGACATCGCCGCCGTGCGCCAGTTCCTTCACGGTATCCGATCCAAGTGAGCCGGTCAGCGACACGTAGTCGTAGAACGAAAGCGGAGACAGGTGAAAGTCGTGTGTTGCCGCCGACCCGCGCCGACCGGGCAGCCGAAGACGAGCCTCGCCGACAAGGACCGAGTCTGACCCGGTCACGACCACCACGGTGTTGCGGAGCGCGCCAGAATCCGCGAGGAACTTGATACCTCGGTCCCAATCACGAATGTAGGTGACTTCGTCCACACACAAGTACCGCAGCGATTTGCCGTCCTCCTCAGGGAACGCCGACTGCACAATCCGCACGAGTGCGTGGTGATCGTCGATGAGTTCGCCCGTGAGATAGACAATGAGCTGCGGTCTGACCCCGTGATGGAGCAGCTCTGCCATCCATTGCTTCATGAGCGTCGACTTCCCGATCTGTCGACCTCCGGTGACCGAATATACCCCGGGCTTGGCATCGAGTAGCGCATCCAGGAGTCCGAATCGGTGAACGAGCGGAAGCTCCTTGAGCTCCAGTAGCTGGGGATCCCGATCCGCAAACTCGGCCGGGAACCGGTGATGGAGATTGTGCGGCAAGAATCGAGCGTCAATCATGAGAGACCCTTTTGATCATCGATCATTGACTAAATTTATGCAATACCCGTTGACTAAACGCCTGTCGCAGAAGTCTCTCGTTGTGAGCTCCGCCGACGTGGACCATCTGGAGAATCGGCGACTCTGCAGAGTCTTTGATGAATGGATCCTCAGCCAAATGGTTCAAAGAGACGTTGAGGTAGCAGCGCTACACAGAGAGAAAGCAGGATCAGGTCAAGCGTGGCGGGCGCCATCTCAAAGACCACCCGCACGGCGCGGATCACCTACACCACGGAGAGCGGCAGACGGACTGAGCGCGAGGTAGAGCCGTACGGCCTGGTTGGCCGTCGCGGCCACTGGTACCTGGTAGGCTACTGCCGGCTCAGGGCCGATTTTCGCACGTTCCGGCTCGACAGGATGGTGAAGACGCAATTGACACAGACAGCGTTTCACCCGGACGAACGCTTCGACTATCGCGCCTACGCGGTGGAGACGCTCGAGTCATTTCCGTGGAACCTCGAGTACACCGAAGACGGCATCATCCTTCACGGCCGCGCAGACAACTGGGGCTATGAGGCGCGATTTCTTGCGGAGCTGGGGCTCCCCTTCCGCGTCATTGAACCGGAGGAGCTGGCGGCGCTCTTGTCGAGCGCTTCTGATCCTCCCACATCCCCGGCAACTCGCTGATTCGGCTCCACCCCTCACCCTCACTGACCGGCTCGGTCTCAATCTCAGAGAAGTACCGGTCGAGCACCGCCGAGCGCTCCTGCGCAAGCGGTGGCCAACGAAGTCCGGCCCGCGGCGTGCCATGGAGTCGATCGGCCGTCTGGACAAGGCGATTGCCGCATGCTGCGAAGCATGAGAAGATACGCCTATGCCGAACAGAGCCGGCGACTGGTTTGCCCAAGCTGAGCGCAATCT
>CAYYPN010000384.1:0-2511 GCA_964473545.1 uncultured Planctomycetaceae bacterium | reverse complement strand
TCGTACCCGCCGCGGTCGAGTTGCCTGCGGGCCCATCGGGCGAACAGCACGAGCCCCAGCCAGCTTTTCGTCGACGGGCCGCCGCAGACGATCACGTTCGCCCCGGCAAGCACGTCGTCGCCGGTCGGGGCGAACTGCGTGAGCAGCGTCACCCGGTGCCCGCGCGCGACCAGTTGACGGGCGATCTGTTCGGTCGACCGCTCGTTGCCCCCCGCCCCGGGGCGAAATCGTTCGATGACGATGGCGATGTTCATGCGGCCGCCAGTGTAGATGCAACCCGATCCGGCCCCAAGCCGGACCCCGGGTCTTCGACGGTCCGGGTCGGATACCCGGACCGTCGCTGCGCTCAGGACCGGCTTGAAACATTGCGTTGCATCCGCCGCTGACCGACACTAATGGCATGCGCGTCTTGCTCATGGGCGACATTCATTTGTATCGGCTGGCGATCTGGCCGTGGCATCTGCTGAGCAAGCGGGTGCTCGGGCAGACCAACCTCTGGTTGTGCCGCCGCCACCGGTTCGACCCGAAGCTGGTCGAGCGCATCATCGAACAGGTCGAATCGCTGAACCCGACGGGCTTGCTGTGTCCGGGCGACCTGACGACCACGGCGACGCACCGCGAGTTCCGCCTGGCGCGGCGGACGTTCGGCGACCTGTTCAGCCGCTTCCCGTCGCTGGTGCTGCCGGGCAATCACGATCGCTACACCTTCGCCGCGGCGCGCACCGAACGCTTCGAACGCTACTTCGGCGACTGGAGCGCGGACGCCTGGCCGCGCCACGTGGTGTGGGGCGACGACCTGCACGTGCTGGGCATCGACGCGACGCGGCCCAACGTGCTTTTTGACAAGGGCAAGGTCGGCCGGGACCAGCTCGACCGCCTGGCCGGCGAGCTGGCGCGGATTGATCGGGCGGCGCGGGTCATCGTGATGGGTCATTACACGCCCGGTTGCCCGCCGACCGAGCCTGCGGAATCGAAATGGCACGCGCTGGTGGACGAGGCGGCGTTGTGCGAGACGTTGCGTGAAGCCGATCGGCCGATCGTGTTCGTGCACGGCCACGTGCATCGGCCGTGGTGCTGGCGGATGGCGGATGCGCCGCAGGTGGTGGCGATCAACACCGGGTCGCCGACGCACGTGTCCGAACGCTGGCCGCGCGGGCAGGGGTTGTGGGAGCTGGTCGCGGCGCAGGACGAGGCTGCGCCCTGGCGGATCGTGCGCCACACGTTGGATGAACAGATGCAGTGGCAGGCGAACGACGTGGCGTGGCCCGAAGCCCCCGGCGAGGCGGTGGGGGTGTGAGGCGGGGGGATAGGCAATAGGCAATGGGGAATAGGCAATAGGGTCCCTCGGCGGATGGCGTGCTGTTGTTGTACCCCTCTTCCCTCTTCCCTATTCCCTATTCCCTATTCCCTATTCCCTACAATACCCCCCATGGCTGACCTTTTCGCCGAGCAGCGGGAGCGGAAGCTGCGCAGCGCCGAGCCTTTGGCGGTGCGGATGCGGCCGCGGACGCTGGACGAGTTCGTCGGACAGCAGCATTTCCTGGGCGAGGGCAAGCTGTTGCGACGCATGCTGCAGGCCGACCGCCTGACCAGCGTGATTTTTTATGGTCCGCCGGGCACGGGCAAGACGACCCTGGCCGAGGTCATCGCGCGATCGACGCATCGGCACTTCGAGCGGGGCAACGCGACGGCGATGGGGGTCAAGGACGTCCGCCGCGTGCTCGACGCCGCCGCCGAGCGCCTCGGCGCGACCGAGCGCAAGACGATCTTTTTCATCGACGAGATTCACCGCTTCAACCGCGCCCAGCAGGACGTGCTGCTGCGCGACGTCGAGCGTGGGATCGTCACGCTGATCGGCGCGACGACCGAGAACCCGTTCTTTGCGGTGAACAGTCCGTTGATCAGCCGGTCGCAGATCTTCCAGTTCCAGCCGCTGGATGAAGATGCGATCGCCACGTTGCTGCGTCGCGCCATCGCTGACCCTGAGCGCGGGTACGGCAAGCTCAAGCTGGAGGTGACCGACGAAGCGATCGACCTGTGGTCGACGAGGTGCGACGGCGACGCGCGCCGGGCGCTGACGGCGTTGGAGATCGCGGTGCTCAGCGGGGGCAAGGCGGGGGACGCCGGGGCCGAGGACGGCCCGGCTCGCTTGAATGAACAGCGAGCCGGCTCGTCCACGAGCCCGGACGAGGCACGCTTGATCGAGATCGACCGCGATACCGCCGAGCAGTCGATGCAGCGCAAGGCGCTGGATTACGATCCGACCGGCGACACCCACTACGACGTCATCTCGGCGTTCATCAAGTCGATGCGCGGCAGCGACCCCGATGCGGCGGTGTACTGGCTGGCCCGCATGCTCAGCTCGGGTGAGGACCCGATGTTCATTGCGCGGCGCATCGCCATCCTCGCCAGCGAAGACATCGGCAACGCCGACCCCCGCGCCATCCAGGTCGCCGCGGCCGCGTATGACATCACCCATCGCATCGGGATGCCCGAATGCCAGCTCACCCT
>CAYYPN010000383.1:0-2539 GCA_964473545.1 uncultured Planctomycetaceae bacterium | reverse complement strand
GCGCGGATCGCCGCGTGCGGGCAGACCAGGGCGCACTTGTTGCACTGGATGCACAACTCCGGCTCCCAGATCGGAATCTCCTCGGCGATGTTACGCTTCTCCCATTGCGTCGTGGCGGTCGGCCACGTGCCGTCGACCGGCAATGCGCTGACCGGCAGCAGGTCGCCCTTGCCTTCCATCATCATGGCCGTGACCTTCTGAACCAGGTCCGGGGCCTCGGGACTGACGATCGGCGGACGCTGGTACTCGGCCGTCACCGCATCGGGCACCTTGACCTCGTACAGGTTGGCCAGTGTGCCGTCGACCGCCTCGAAGTTGCGCTTGACGATTTCCTCGCCCTTCTTCGAGTAGGTCTTGCGGATGGCCTCCTTGATCTTGGCAATGGCCTCGTCGCGCTCGAGCACGCCGCTGATGGCGAAGAAGCAGGTCTGCATGATCGTGTTGATCCGACGACCCATGCCCGTCTTGCGGGCCACGGCGTAGGCGTCAATCACGTACAACTTCAGCTTCTTGTCGATGATCGTCTGCTGGACCTCGATCGGAAGCTGGTCCCACACCTCGTCCGGGCCGAAGTGCGAGTTGATGAGGAAGGTCGCGCTTTCGTCGGCGACTTCGAGCATCTCGTACTTGTGAATGAACGGCCACTGGTGACAGGCAACGAACTGCGCCTTCTTGACCAGGTAGGTCGACCGGATCGGCCGCTTGCAGAACCGCAGGTGCGAAACCGTCATGGCGCCTGACTTCTTCGAGTCGTACACGAAGTAGGCCTGGGCGTAATTGTCGGTCTCCTCGCCGATGATCTTGATCGAGTTGCGGTTGGCCCCGACCGTGCCGTCGGCCCCCAGGCCGTAGAACACGCTGCGGGCCACGTCGTCGCTTTCGGGATCGAACGTTTCGTCGACCGGCAGGCTCAGGCCCGTCACGTCGTCGTTGATGCCGACGGTGAAGTGGTTCTTGGGCTTGTCCGCGGCGAGGTTGTCGAAGACCGCCTTGACCATCGCGGGGTTGAATTCCTTGCTGCTCAGGCCGTAACGACCGCCCACGATGCGCGGCATCTCAGCCTTGAGCTGGCCTTCATCGAGCCCGGACATGAACGCTTCGCGAACGTCGAGGTACAGCGGTTCGCCGGTCGCGCCGGGTTCCTTCGTGCGATCGAGCACGGCGATCTTCTTCACCGTCTCCGGGATCGCCGCGAGCAGGGCGTCGATCGGGAACGGCCGATACAACCGCATCTTGACCAGACCGACCTTCTCGCCGTTGTTGTTCAGGTGTTCGACGGTCTCGTCGGCGCACTCGGCGCCCGAGCCCATCATGACGATCACGCGGTCGGCGTCCGGCGCGCCGACGTAATCGACGAGGTTGTACGCGCGGCCGACGACCTTGGCGAACTGGTCCATGACTTCCTGCACGACGCCGGGCACCGCGAGGTAGAAGGGGTTGGACGCTTCGCGGGCCTGGAAGAAGGTGTCGGGATTCTGGGCCGTGCCGCGAAGACGCGGGGCGTCGGGGGTGAGCCCGCGATCGCGATGCGCGGTGATGGCATCCATATCCATCATCGCCTTCAGATCGTCGTCGGTCAGCGTTTCGATCTTCTGCACTTCGTGGCTGGTGCGGAAGCCGTCGAAGAAGTGCAGGACCGGCACGCGCGATTTGAACGTGGCGGCCTGGGCGATCAGGGCCATGTCCTGCGCTTCCTGAACGCTGTTGCTCGACAGCATGCAGAAGCCGGTCTGGCGCACGGCCATGACGTCGCTGTGATCGCCGAAGATCGACAGGGCATGCGTGGCCAGGCATCGCGCGGCCACATGCATGCAGAACGGCGTCAGCTCGCCGGCGATCTTGTACATGTTCGGGATCATCAACAGCAGGCCCTGGCTGGCCGTGAAGGTCGTGGTGACCGACCCGGCCTGCAGCGAGCCGTGGCAGGCCCCCGCGGCGCCGGCTTCCGACTGCATCTCCACGATCCGCGGGATCGAGCCCCAGATGTTCGGCCGGCCCTTGCTGGACCAGTCGTCGGCGAACTCGCCGATCGGGCTGGAAGGGGTGATTGGGTAGATCACACACACTTCATTGGTGCGGTGCGCGACCGAGGCGACGGCTTCATTGGCGTCAACGGTGAGTAACGAGCGGTTGGACATGGCGACTCCTTAAAGGACAGGGCCATCCAGATTATCGACATTAGAACAAAAATGGACAAGCATGTCAAATAACATATTTTTAGATTCACCGCCCCGGACCTGGGCGGCGGGTGGCGCTAACCTCATTTGCCAAAGTCGCTTAGATTCAGTGCCCGGAGGGGGTCGTCTTCGCGATGCGTCCGGATAAGTCCCGGTGCTTACTCCTCGCCGCCGATCGTGCCGACCTCGATATCCAGGTCCTCGCGTCGTTCGAGGCGGTCGACCTTGCCTTCCTTGATCCAGAGGATGCGGTCGGAATTGGCCAGCATCTTGTGGTCGTGGGTGGCGGTGATCACGGTCACGTTCTGCTCGATGCTCAGGCCCTTGAGAATCTTGATGATCTCGGCCCCGGTGTGCAGGTC
>CAYYPN010000382.1:0-2539 GCA_964473545.1 uncultured Planctomycetaceae bacterium | reverse complement strand
CCCGCGCCACACCCGGGAGGAGGAGCGCGCGGTGCTGGCGACCAGCGGGGCAGACATCGTGGACGCGACCTGCCCGCACGTGGTGGCGAGTCAGAAGCGGATCGAACAGGCTTCGCGGGAGGGCAAGACGGTTTTGCTGGTCGGCGACCGGGACCATCCGGAGGTGAAAGGCCTGGCCGGGTGCGCGACGACGCCGGTGCGGATTCTCTCCACCGAGACGGAAGCCCGCGCGGCCGATCCCGGCGGGCCGTGCATCGTGATCGGGCAGACCACCTTCAAGAAAGACGCATACGACCGCATCTGCGCGATTCTGCGCGAGCGCTTTCCCGCCTGCACGGTGTATGACTCCATCTGTTCCGCTACTGAAGAACGGCAGGCCGAGGCGGCCCGGCTTGCCGGCGAAGCCGATGCGCTGGTCGTGGTGGGGGGAAAACACAGCGCCAACACCTGTCGCCTTGCCGCCATCGGGCGGGAAGCGGGCACGCCCACCTTTCACGTCGAGACGGCGGAGGAACTGGACCCGACGGCGTTTGCGTCGGTCCGTTGTGTCGGGGTCACCGCGGGCGCGAGCACGCCGGGGTGGCTGACCCAGCAGGTGATCGACCGGCTGGAGACCTTCGGCCCCCGGTCGCTGGGCGGAACGCTGGCGCATTTGGTGAACGTTCTCGCCCGGGCGCGCATCGTGACGGCGCTTGGCGCGGCGGGGCTGATGCACGCGGTGGTGCAGCTTATGCATCGGCAGGCGGCGGCGGTGCCGGTGCCGTGGGAACTGCCGGGGATGATCTTCTGCTTCGTCTTTTTCGCCTACACCCTCAATCGGCGCGAACCGCCGGAGAAGAAAACGCGGCAGATGGCGGCGATTGATTCGTTCTACCGGGCGAACAAGTCGCTGCTGCTGCTGTGCGCGGCGCTTGCCGTCGGCGTGGGACTCGGATTGGCCTATCGTTTGGGGCACGATGTGTTTGTGCTGATGCTGATCGCCTTCGGCGCGGCGGTGCTGTACACCGTGCGCTTGTTCCCGCGCGCGTTTCAGCGCCGGCGGCTGAAAGACTTTCCCGCGAGCAAGGACCTCTTTGTCGCGGCGGCGTGGGTCTGGTGCATTGTGGGCGCGGCGTGGCTTACCGGCGGCGGCGCCTTCGGCTGGAAGACCGTGGCCGGCACGGCGGGGATCGTGTTTCTTCTCGTCTTCGGCAAGACGATGCTGCTGGATTTGCGCGACATCGAGGGCGATCATTTTATCGGGATCGAGACCCTGCCGGTGCTGATCGGACGGACGCGGGCGATCCAGTTGCTGTACGCGGTGCACTGGAGCCTCTTCGCGCTGATTCTGGTGCTGGGGTTGACCGGCATTGCCGGCCGTTTCGCGCTGCCCTTTTCGCTGGTGCCGTTTTACGGCGGCGCGGCGCTGTATCTGCTGGCGCGGTCGCGCTTCCGCAACGAGGTGCACTGCCAGCTCGTGGTGGACGGCGAACTGCTGTTCGCGGGCGCGATTTCGCTGTTCTGGAGCTGGACATGATTCTCGCCGGCATCGACGAAGCCGGTCTCGGTCCGGCACTCGGACCGCTCTGCGTCGGCTGCGCCGCGTTGCGTCTGCGTACGGAGCATGCGGCCGATGCGCCATGGCAATTGTTGGAGACGACCGTCGCCCGCCATCCCAAGCGTGGCGAGGCACGCCTGCTCGTCACCGACAGCAAAAAGGCACATAAGAAAAACTCCCTCGCGCCGCTGGAGCGCACCGTCTTCGCCTTTCTCGACGCGCTGCACGACCTGGACGGCACGCCGCTGGACCGGCAGACCTTTTTCCAACACCTGTACACCTTCGACGCGCTGGACGCGATGGAGGCGACGCCCTGGTATCGGGACGCTCCCCCGTGGCGGTTGCCGGGGTGTGTGAAAACGGATATGCGGAAAATGGACGGTGACGGATTGCGCCAGGCGTTGTATGAAGCCGAGACGCAGGTCGTGGTGTTGCAGACGCAGGTGCTGACCGCCTCGATGCTCAACCGCCGCTTCGACGGGGGCGCGAACAAGTCCGAGGTGGCGCTCGCCACGGTGGGCCGTCACCTCAAGGGACTGGCGGACGCCTTTCCTGATGAAGACCTGATGGTCACCATTGATCGGCAGGGCGGGCGGACCGATTATCTGCCGTTTCTGTTCGATCTGTTTCCGGGCGGGTGGGTCGATACGCTGGTGAAAAGCGATGCTGCCTCCGCGTACGAGATCCGCCGCGCTGGAGGGCGGCTCTGTGTTCGGTTCGCGCCCAAGGCCGACGGCGACGCCTTCTGCGTGGCGCTGGCGAGCATGGCGGCGAAGTATCTGCGTGAGCGGTGTATGGAGGATCTGAATCACTATTTCCGCGCTCGCGTGGATGACCTGCAACCCACCGCAGGGTATCACGGCGACGCGCCACGATTTCTCGCTGCGGTCGAACCGGTCTTGCGTGCGGAAGGCATCGACCGTACCATGCTGGTGCGCAACCGGTAGTGAAGACCGACTATGAACGGTCAAGGGCAAAGTGAAAAAGTTCGGCATGGCGGCG
>CAYYPN010000381.1:0-2541 GCA_964473545.1 uncultured Planctomycetaceae bacterium | reverse complement strand
CCCAGCTCGGCACGGAGCTCGACAAGGCCACGCAACGTCAGCTTGACCGCGGCGAGCGCATGGTCGAGCTGCTCAAGCAGCCGCAGTACGAACCGATGGACGTGATCGACCAGGTCATCAGCATCTACGCCGGCGCCAACGGGTTCCTTGACGACATCGACACCCGCAAGGTCGCCGCGTTCGAGAAGGGCCTGCTCGATCACCTGCGCACCACCGCCAAGGCGGTCCGCGACGAACTGATCCGGGAGAAGGCGTTCAACGACGACCTGCGCGAGAAGCTGAGCAAGGTGATCGATCAGTTCAAGACCGGCTTCATCGCCGGTTGAGCCGGCGGGCGCGTCACGCCCAGCCGTCGCGATCCTGCATGTCGACCAGTTCCTGGCTGGTGAACAGGGCCATGAGTTCGGCGCGGCTCTGGACGTTGAACTGCCGATACAACTCCCGCACGTGCGAGTGGATGGTGTGAGCGCTGCGATGCAGTTGCGCAGCCATCTCCTTCTCGCTCAACCCGGCCAGGACGACCTGCAGGACGTCGCGCTGACGTTCGGTGAGGTTGCGAATGACCTGGCCCACCGCATCATGCACGAGCACCTGTTCGAACAGGGGCTTGC
Organism: uncultured Planctomycetaceae bacterium; assembly: GCA_964473545.1. Lineage (GTDB taxonomy): Bacteria > Planctomycetota > Phycisphaerae > Phycisphaerales > Zrk34 > CAYWKS01. Next base: position 1,930 of record CAYYPN010000381.1, on the reverse strand, counting down.
CGAGCGTGAACAGTCCGCCGAGTTGCGCCCGCCGTTCATCGGTCAGGTGCTTGTCGGTGTCCGGCCCGAGCCAGACGGTGGTGTTGATGCAGTGCAGGGCATCGGTTCGCCAGTAATGGGTATAGCCGTTGCTGAATCCCAGTGGCCGGCTGCCGCGGCGGCAGATATCCAGTGTTGACCAGACATCCGGGGAGGTGATTGCAACGTAGTCGTCGCAGATCTCGTGGTTGGGCGCGTCGGCGAGGCGTTGGTGCAGCAGGTGCACGCCCGGGTTGGCCCATTCGACCATGTCGCTGGCGAACAGGCGACTGAGGGCGCGCCGGTCCCACTCGTGGTCCTGCGGCCGCATCAGGTAGCGGCCCCGGATGCGCTGCATCTGGGCCGGCTGGCTTTCCGGCAGGTGCCACAGGGAGACCTGGGCGATGGCGTGCGTGCCGGCCGGGCGCAGCGCGGTCAACGCTTCAAGCAGGTGATCGACCCGTCGCCAGGCGAGCGGGGCGGCCAGCGCCTCGGCCAGGTGCTCCCAGACGGTCGGGCCGAAGGACGTCTCGTGCGGTTGTGTGATAGCCATGCGGTGCCACGCAAAGGAGTGAAGCGGCGAGCATTCGAAACGACTAAGAACCCCAACACCTGTTGAGTCGCATTGTAACGACGACACGTTGCCAGTCCATCGCCCGTTCACAAGGCGAAGTCGAGCAGGCCCATAAACAAAGCGGCGCTGCTTGCACAGTGCCGCCTTGAATCCCCGACCCGCTTATGCCTTCAGTCATCGGCCGATCGCCGCTTCTGGTTGACTCGAATCCCGAATAACCGGCCTTGGGAAATATACTTACTCGTGTTGAAGAGCATATGCGCCTTCTGACGATATCTCTTGCTGTAAGCAATAACCTGACTGCGGGCAAGTTCATCCGACCCCGACCCCACCCTGCCCGCAGTCAAGTGCCAACCGGCGAGCATGGTTTAACCGGCTCGCCGGTTGCGATGCGCCCCGCGACACCTCAGGCATCGTTGATCGTGACCTTGCTCATCGCGTCGCCCTGTTCGATGGCCTTGACCACGTCCTGCGAGGCATCGTCGGCCACCCGGCCGAACACCGCGTGCTGGCCGTCGAGCCAGGGCGTGGCGACGTGGGTGATGAAGAACTGCGAGCCGTTGGTGTTGGGCCCGGCGTTGGCCATGCTCAGCGTGCCCGGGCCGGTGTGCTTGAGTTGCAGCGCCGACTTCTCATCGTTGAACTTGTACCCCGGCCCGCCGGTGCCGTCGCCTTTCGGGCAACCGCCCTGGATCATGAAGTCCTTGATCACCCGGTGGAAGACCAGGCCGTCGTAGAACCCGTCCCGGGCCAGTTCGACGAAGTTGCCCACCGTCTTGGGGGCCTGCTCGTCAAAAAGCTCCACGTTGATCGTGCCCTTGTTCGTCTCAATGGTTGCGGTAGCCAAAAAAACCCTTTCGGTCACAGGTGTTCGAGAACTTCATGCCGCCCGGGAGCATACCGGCCAGACCACCATGAAGCCACCGGACAACGACGGCATTCGCGAGCCCCTGTCAGGGCGAGGGGGGGGGCAGCGGCCGGTCGATGTTCATCGCGTTACGCGAGGGATACTTACAGCATGCCCGATGCCCGTCAGTGTCATGTCAGGCCTGACATGACGAAAATATTTTCTACAGCACCTAACGCCCGGGACATCAATGGCATAAGTCAAAATTACACGTGTCGCCCCGGTCGCCCCGGCGCGCACAACCGTGACCGGCGCGTCCGGCGGCCAACCCGGGCCCGACCCCGACTACCTCGAATTCATCCTCCGTCGTACTCCGGAGAACGAAAACGCCCGCCGCGAAAAGCGGAAAAGGTGAAAGCGGAAAAGGTGTCAGGAATGAACGCCATCAACATAAGCGGTAAGTGCTTCTTGGGCGAGTGAGATAGGTGTAG
>CAYYPN010000380.1:0-2542 GCA_964473545.1 uncultured Planctomycetaceae bacterium | reverse complement strand
TGCCCAGCGCCAGCCCCGCATCGCCCCGAAACGCCGCCATAACGCTCACCGCACATTCGGGACTGGTCGTGCCCAGCGAGACGATCGTCGCGCCGACGATGACCTTGCTCATGCCCAGCCGCAACGCGATCCCGCTGGCCCCCTCGACCAGCCGGTCGGCGCCCCGGATCACCGCATAGATCGCCCCGGCAAACACCAACAGCAACACCCACGTGGGCGCGTCGATGAACCAGTGCGAGGGAATCAGATATTCCATGTGGGTTGATTGGTTAGTCGGCGGATCGGTTGATCAGACGCAATAACCTTGAGCTCCTCGCAAGCCATCGATGCACACGAAGCTCCGTGCCCCACGCCGGTCCTGAGCCCGGCGAAGGGCCGGATGGATTGACGCTTCGCGTGGGTATGAGCGGCAGATCGTATCACATCCACCCGCTCCCGTCCGCACCGTCGGCGGCACCTGCGATCCACCATGAAGATCGGCATCATCGGCCTCGTCACCAATCCCGTCGATGCGTTGATCGCGGTCATGCGTGACGTGACCGGCCTGCCCGCCCACCGGGTCATCGGGGCATTGTTAGGCCCGACGAGGCCGGCGATCAGAATCGCCGGCTGGCAAAGCCTCGCCTTCACACCTTCACATCGCCCCCGGCGCTCAGCTTCTCCGCATATCGCTTGCGGATCGGCTCGACGACGTCGGCGATGAACGCATCGACCTGTTCGGGGGCGCGGCCGACGTAGAGCGCCGGGTCCAGCGCCGCATCGAGGTCGACGCCTTCGAACATCGCCTCGCCGCGCAGCCGGTCGAGCAGGTCGTTGTCCGCAGCCTCGGCCTTGACGCGCCTGGCCGCGGCCTGGGCGTGGCGGCGGATCGTCTCGTGCACTTCCTGCCGATCGAGCCGGTTGGCGTTGACCGCGGCCATCATCAGGTTCTCGGTGGCCATGAACGGCAGCTCGCGCAGCAGGTTCGCTTGAATCGTCGCCGGGTAGACGACGATGCCTCGCGCGACGTTGATCACCAGCTCCAGCACGCCGTCCAGCGCCAGGAACGGCTCGGGCAGGCTCAACCGTCGCGTCGACGAGTCGTCCAGCGTGCGTTCGAGCCACTGCTCGGCGGCAGTGGTCAGCGGCAGCGTGGTCTGGGCGATGACGAAACGGCTCAGGCCGCAGATGCGCTCGCAGCGCATGGGGTTGCGTTTGTACGGCATGGCCGACGACCCGACCTGCGCCGCCTCGAACGGCTCTTCGAGCTCCTTGCGGTTGGCCAGCAGTCGCATGTCCGTGGCGAAGCGTGCGGCGGCAGCGGCGGCCATGCCCAGCGCCGCGAACACCGGCCCATCGGCCACGCGCGGGTACGTCTGGCCCGTGATGGCGTACCGCTTGTCGGCCGGCCAGCCGAGCTTCTCGCACACCCGCCTATCCAGTTGCTCAACCTTCTGGTGGTCGCCGTTGAACAGTTCGAGGAACGACGCCTGCGTGCCGGTCGTGCCCTTGACCCCGCGGAGGCGCAGCCGCTCGCGGCGAAGCTCGACTTCTTCCAGCGCCAGCGCCAGGTCATGGGCCCACATCGCCGCACGCTTGCCGACGGTCGTCGGCTGGGCCGGTTGGTAGTGGGTGAACGCCAAGGTGGGCAGTGCCCGCTGCTCGGCGGCGAACGTCGCCAGGGCGTCGACCGCCGCGGCGAGCTTGCCCGCCACCAGGTCCAACGCCGCGTCGATGAGCAGCACTTCCGTGTTGCAGTTGACGAACTGGCTGGTCGCCCCGAGGTGGATGATCGGCCGGGCCTCCGGCGCCGCGTCGCCGTAGGCGTGGATGTGGGCCATCACGTCATGGCGGAGCTTGCGCTCGTAGGCGTCGGCGGCGTCGAAGTCGATGTTGTCCAGGTTCGCCCGCAAGGCCTCGACCTGCGCGTCGGTGATGGCCAGGCCCAACTCCCGCTCGGCCTCGGCCAGCGCCAGCCAGAGCCTGCGCCAGGTGGTGAACTTGCGGCGGGGCGACCAGATCGCCTGCATCTGCGGCGAGGCGTTACGCTGGGCCAGGGGCGACGTGTAACGATCGGTTTCGGTCATGGGCAAATCGTGTGAGCGGTGGGGCAGTGTATGAGCGTCAGTCATGGTAACATTCGGCAAGAGCATGGTATAGCCGCATGAGTCAAGGAGGCGTTCCGGGTGGCCGAGCAAGCGATGGCCCATCAACCGCCATTGAGTCAGAAGCGCGAACGGCAGCTCATCGAGCAGGTCCGCCGCGGTGATCGTGGCGCGCTGGGCGAGCTGCTCGGCGCCTACCAGCGCAAGGTCCATCACCTGTGCCTGCGGATGGTGTCCAACGACTCGGATGCGGCCGACCTGACCCAGGAAGTCCTGCTCAAAGCCATCCAGCACGTCGACAGCTTCCACGAACGCAGCCGGTTCGGCACGTGGCTCTACCGGATCGCCATGAACCTGTCGATCAGCCACCTGCGCAAGCGTAAGGTGAGGCAGGCCGCCTCGCTCGACGCGGACCTGGCCAACCCGGGCCTGTCCGGCGGCGGTTCCGGGGGCGGGGC
>CAYYPN010000379.1:376-2559 GCA_964473545.1 uncultured Planctomycetaceae bacterium | reverse complement strand
CACGCCGATATCCACGAGAAGAAGCTGCGCGTGGCCATGGCCGACTACTTCGAGCGGCTCAAGGACGCAGCCAGCATCGACAACTACCTGGCCGGCACCACGCGGCGGCCCAAGCGCCAGGCCGAACCCGATCAACCCCGGCCGATGTCCCACGGCGATCGCGTCAACCGCCGGAAGGTCAACGCCGGCTTCTTCCAGGGCTTGGTCGATGACCGGGAGGATGCGTTCGATGTGCGCCCGGCTGGCGATCTCGGGCACGACCCCGCCGAACTTCGCGTGCAGGTCGTGTTGCGAGGCGATGACGTTGCTGAGCACCTCGCGCCCGCCGCGCACCACCGCCGCGGCCGTCTCGTCACAACTCGACTCGATGCCCAGGATGACCTTTCCGGGGGCGGGGGTCACGGCGCGACGTGCTCGAGTTCTTCCGCCGCCTCGTCCGGCTCGAAGCCGACGTTCGGGTCGTCGGCGTCGGGCAACCCGTTCGGATCGCCCGCTTCGCCCGCGGCGATGATCCGGTCGATCTCGCCGATCTCGTTGTCGATTTCATCGAGTCGCTCGACGATGCGGTCGCGCTGCTTGGACAGGCGCTCGCGGCGGGAGAGCTGGGCGAGGATGCTGGCGTTGCCCGGGCCGACCTCGACCCAGTCGCCGGTTTGGAGTTTGGCCTGCATGGTCTTGAGCGCCGCGGCGAGTTGGGGGTCGGCCATGTGTTCCATGATCCAGTTCGGATCGACGTTGGGGTCGTCCAGGGTGGCCGGGCGGGGGACGTTGTTCTCCCGCCGCGCGTCGATCATCGCCTTGAATTCCTCGGTGTCCAGGGCGACGTAGAACCCGTCGGACGGATCGACGCCCCAGCGTTCGGAATCGGGATGGCGGTGGATGTTCTGCCCGTTGGGCATGTAGTAGAGGCTGGTGGTGAGTTTGACGCCCCCGGTCCCGCCGTCGAGGGGGATGATCTGCTGGACGCTGCCCTTGCCGACGGTGCGCGTGCCCAGGACGATCGCCCGGTCGTTGTACTTCAGCGCCCCGGCGAGGATCTCGCTGGCCGACGCGCTGGCTTCGTTGACCAGCACGATCATGGGAAAGTCTTCGAGCGTATCCTTCGGGTCGGCGGTCCACTTGCGTTCGACGTCGCTGCGGCTGCGGGTGGAGACGATCGTGCCGCTGTCGAGGAACAGGTTCGCCACGTCGACCGCGGTATCGAGCAGCCCGCCCGGATCGAACCGCAGGTCGAGGATCAGACCCTTCATGTCCTGCGCCTCGAGTTCATCGATCGCGCCGGTCAGCGCCGCGTAGGTCGGCTGCGAGAACTGCGTCAGCCGGATGTACCCGATCCTGTTTTCCGGATCGAGCATGTAGTCCCAGTGGTTGGTCTCGTCGCGGGCCAGGCCCTTGACGGTTTCGATCCTGATCCGCTGGCGGGTGATGGTGACGTCTTCCTCGGCGCCGTCGGCGCGGCGGAGGGTGAGGGTCACGTCCGTGCCCTCGGGCCCGGTGATGCGCTTGACCGCTTCCTCGGTGCTGACGCCTTCGAGACTTTCACCGTCGACGGCCAGGATCAGGTCGCCGGCGGCGATGCCCGCCTCGAACGCCGGCGAGTCTTCCAGCGGGCTGACGATGCCGATGTAATCGTCGCGTTGATCGATCTCCGCGCCGATCCCGCTGAACGTGCCGCGGGTGTGCTTCTCGAAGCCTTCGAGTTGCTCGGCGGTGAAGTAGACGGTGTAGGGATCGTCGAGTTGTTCGAGCATCCCGTTGATCGCGCCGTGAAGCAGCTGTTCCTCATCGACCTCCTTGACGTAGTTGCGGAGGATCTCGGCCCGGATGTCGACGATGGGGTCGAAGAAGTCGTAGGCGTCGAAGCGTCGGCCGAGCACGTCGGGGATGCGCCAACCGAGCAGGCCCCCGATGAGCACCGCGAGGATGACGAATTCGAGGGTCAGACGATTGCGGGTGCGTTGGGTCACTGCGTAAGCTCCGTGGCTCGGTCGATCAAGCCTGTGATTGTACGTGAGGCGGCAATCAATGTTCCACCGGCGCGCGGGTGTGGTACGATGCGGCGTTGACAGCCGAGCCGCTACGCGGCTCTGGCCGGCCAGGGTCGCGTAGCGGCCCGGCTGCTGCGTCGCGATTTTCCGAATTTCGCCCACTCATGGCAGACCTTCGCACCGGCATCTCGGTTC
>CAYYPN010000379.1:0-366 GCA_964473545.1 uncultured Planctomycetaceae bacterium | reverse complement strand
CATCTGCATGAAGAACGGGCGATTCTCGTCGCGGCGCTCCTGCCCAACCTCGGGCTGGATCCGCGCGACCCGCTGGGTGAGCTGCGCTCGCTCGGCGAAACCGCCGGGGCAGTCTGCGCCGGCGAGGTCATCCAGACCCGCCAGCGGCCCGACGCCTCGACCTTCATCGGCCGCGGCAAGGTCGACGAACTGGCGGGCCTGGTCAAACTCACCGACGCCGACGTGGTCATCTTCGAAAACGACCTGTCCCCCGCGCAGCTTCGCAACGTCGAGGAAGTCGTCGAGCGCAAGGTCATCGATCGCAGCGAGCTGATCCTCGACATCTTCGCCAGCCGCGCCCGCACGCATGAGGCCCGCCTGCAGGTT
>CAYYPN010000378.1:0-2562 GCA_964473545.1 uncultured Planctomycetaceae bacterium | reverse complement strand
ATCCACAGGTCCATCGTGTCGGCGACGACCAATTTTGCGTTGGGGAAATTCTCGCGCAGCGCCATCTGGGCGGCCGGATGGGTGTTGGCGAGGAAGACGTACTTGGAATCGCGGTAACCATCGGGAACCGGGGGGATGTCCTCGGCCAGCACGCCGAGTTGCACGTCCTTGGTCTCGCGCTCGTTCATGTTGGCCATATATTCGCCGGTCCAGCGGAAGGTTTTACTTCCGGCGCGGCGTTCGAGGCCCTGGGTATCGACCTTGAAGTGCTCGAAGATTTTCATGTGATGTTCGGGAAAGTCATCGCCCACCGCCGCACAGATGCGGACGGGCCCGAAGAAGCTCGCCGCCGCGGCGAAGTAGGTGCAACTGCCGCCGAGGACTTCGTCGGCGCGACCGGTCGGGGTGATGACGGTGTCGATTCCAATGCTGCCGGTAACAATCAGGGACATGTGTGGATTCCGATTATCGATTGAGGATTTCCGATTACGTTCAGCGGTCGATCGAAGATCGACACATTCTCAGCGGCCCGACGCCGCCAGACAATGACTGATTCGAGCGAGTGTCGAGTCTTTGCCGAGAATGTCAAGTGTCGCATCGATCGGCGGCGTCACCGTCCCCCCGGAAATCGCGACACGCAGGGGCTGGGCGATCTTGCCCATACCCACGCCTTTTTCCTCCGACAAGGCCTTGATCGCCTCGTGCCCGGCTTGGCCGAAGTTGTCTTCGGCCAGTGCCTCGAAATTGTCGCGCAACGCGGCGAGCAACTCAAAGGCATCACCCTTTATGACCTTCTTCACCGGCTTGGCGTCGAAGTCATAGGCAATGGCATCGTCGTCCTTAAAGAAGAACGCGCCCTGTTCCATTGCGTCGCGCAGCGTTCGCATGCGCGGCCGATACGCCTCGGCGAACCCCCGGTCCCCGGAGAAATGCTCATCATCCGGCCCGATGAATCGCATATTGAACGTGTCGTGGCCATACGCCCACAACCGCGTTGCCAGATCCTCCGGGGGCAGCGCCGCGATGAAGTCGGCGTTGAAGGCGGCCAGCTTTTCTCGGTCGAACCTGGCCGCGCTCGACCCGACGCGATCGAAGTCGAAGTGCTCGCAGAGGAAGGCGTTGTCAAATTGCTCCAGGTCGTTGCCGGGGTTCCACCCGAGCAGGGCCAGGTAGTTGCACAGGACCTCGGGCAGATAACCCGACGCCCGAAAGTCGGCGACGTCGATCTCCGGCAAGGTCAGGTTCAAAGCGTTGGCAATCGCGCGGGCGGTGGCCAGATCATCCGAATCACCGGCCAGGAATGCCTGCACGTCGCCGACGATTTCGAAACGGTTCTCAGGCATGTCCGCTTGTTTCGCCGCGGCGCGGGCGGCTTTGGCTTTGTCGCGCTTGCTCATCTTCGAGCCGTCGGGGTTGAAGATCAGCGGAATATGCGAGTAGGTCGGCGTGGGCAGGCCCAGGGCCTGTTGCAGGGCCATGTGTTTGGCGGTGTTGTTCAGGTGTTCCTGGCCCCGGATGACGTGGGTGACGCCCATGTCCGCATCGTCGACGACCACGGCAAAGTGGTACGTCGGAAACCCGTCAGCCTTTTTGATGACGAAGTCTTCGACCTTGTCCGCAGGCACGGTGACCCGACCCAGTACCTGATCGTCGATCACGAAATCCTCACTGGCGTCGACCTTGAATCGCCAGGCGCCGTTGTCTTCCTCGACGATGCGGCCCCCGGAAAAAAGTTTGCCGAAATACGTCTGGTAAAGGTCGAGCCTTTGGCTTTGCCTGGGTTCTTCACCTTCGTTGTCCCATGTCAGCCCGAGCCATTTGAGGTCTTCAAGGATCCCCTGCTCGGCTTCGGTGGTGGAGCGTTTGCGGTCGGTGTCCTCGAGGCGCAGGAGGAATTTGCCTCCGTGCCTGCGGGCGTAGGCGTAGTTGAACAGTGCTGTGCGAGCTCCGCCGACGTGCAGCGCGCCGGTCGGCGAGGGAGCAAACCGCGTGATTACCGTGGCATCGGTCATATTCGCGAGTATAGCGGGATGACGGCCATCCCGTTGCCGGCGATGTTGATGGTTTTCTACTTCGATGGGACGGGTTGCGACCGTCTGACCGCTCCGATGCGTTGGGCGTAGTCGTCCAGCGTCGCATATTCAGCCTTATACGCTTTCCACATGAATTTCGTGCGCGTTCGGCGCTTGTTCGGGTTGGACCACTTTATTGACGCTCAACATGCTGCTCAGCTTTGCTCAGTTCGAGCGGGCGATTCGCGACACGCCCGGCAACGGCACCCGCCCCGGCATCCTGGTTCGCCTGGACCGGCTGGAACAGGACGCCAAGCGCCAGTCGAAGCTCATCTGGCTGATCATCAGCGCGGTCGTCACCGCATCGGCGTCCGAAGCGGTCGCCTTCATCACGGGGTAACGCAATGAGTCTGGTCACCGACATCGCGAAAGCCGTCGCAGCGGAGATCAACGCCGCCGACCCCGGCACGTTCAGCCAACCTCGGCGACCTGGACCGATGATGTCCCGTCCGCAGTTGGAAGTTGAGTAAAAGGTGATGGCTCCCGAGTC
>CAYYPN010000377.1:0-2572 GCA_964473545.1 uncultured Planctomycetaceae bacterium | reverse complement strand
AAGTCCAAGTATCGGCAGGGACCCCTGTTGCGTCAAGTTGGGTCGGTGACGGGGCCGGTGGGGGAGGTGATCGGTCAAGCCGGTCCCTGAGCGCCAGCGAAGGGCCGGGTCGGGTGAAGCGCCCGTCTGTTCGTTCGCTTCGCTCAGTCAGAACCGGCTTGGCAGGATAATTTGCCGTAGCGGGGGTGGTCGGCGAGGGTGGTGCGGGCGGCCTGGCCGAGGCGGCGGCGGAGGTCGGGTTGGTCGTAAAGCTGGCGCACCGCCGCGGCGAGGGCGCGGTCGCCGGCGTCGGACGTGACCCAGGCGTTGACGTCGTGGGTCAGCAGGTCGTGGGGCCGGCCGGCGACGATCGGCAGGGCGTGGGCCATGGCCCAGGCGACGGCCTGTTCGCCGCAGTCGCCCAGGGCCAGGGCCGCGTCGGCGTCGGCGAGGGCTTCGAACGGCTCGGTCATGCGGGGGTCGAGGATGAGCCGGTCGGGCCGGTCCATGGCGTCGGCGACGCGTTGGGCGCGGGCGAGGTGGTGGGCCTGGGGATGGACGAGCAGGCGAATGGCCCGGCCGGTTTCCGCGGCCAGGCCGATGGCGGTCAGGCCGTCCATCGCATCGGCGCGGCGTGGGGTGTCGGCGATCAACGCGACGACCAGGGTGTCGTCGCTGACGTTCCAGGCTTGTCGCAGGGCCGCGGTCATCCGGGCAGTTTATCACCCGGCTCGGGGGCGCGGTGATCGTAGAACAGCTTGGCGATGTTTCGGCCCAGCGTTTCGGCGAGGTTGCGGGCGATGAGCGTCTGGGTGGTGGCGGTGGCGCCGGACATGTCGCGGTAGGATTGTTGCGTGGCGACGGGGTGGCCCTGCTCGGCGCGCGGCGGGGGGTAGAGGCGGGCGCCGGTGTCGACGTCGATGACCTTGACGAAGGCTCGGGCCTGCGGGCGGTACACGCCGGGCGATTCGCTGAGCACGAATTCCTGCACGAGCACGTAGATGACCTGCTGGGCGCCGGCGTGGCGGCCGACCTGGTCGATGGGCCAGGTGTCGAAGTCGGCCTCGCGCTCGCGGAGCGAGGCGACCATCGTCGTGGGCACGACCTGTTCGACGACCTGATGTTCTTTCAGGCCGTCGCCGACGCGACCGGCGATGAGGTTGGCCAGGTCCGGGTGGGTCAGGCGTTTGCCGGGGTCGTCGACAAGGACGAGGGTGGGGCGGTCGGGCGGTTCGTAGACGGCGTGAATCGTCTTGCCGCCGGCGACGACGTCGGTGATCACCCCGGCGACGGCGCAGCCGCTGAGCATGATCGCGCAGGCCAGCAGCACTGTCATCGTTGCGTATCGAAATGTCGGGCGAAGCATGCGCATGGCTGGCGACTCAACCGCCTCGGGGTTGTTCGTGGTCGAAGAACTTGCCGGCGGTGGCCCAACTGAACATGTCCAACGCGCCCTTGCGGATGGCCATGGGGTCGGCCTCGGGCACGCCCTCGGGCCGGTCGGGCGGGTAGGCGGCGCTGACGATCGTGCCGTAGGCCGGGTCGTTGGGTTTGTCCGCGTCGGCCTCGTGGACGTTGACGCGGGCGCTGATCACGCCGCGGTACATGATGCTGTTGCCCGGTTCGTTGGTGCGGAATTCGATCACGTCGATCCACACCAGCCGCTCGACGTCGAGCGCGGCCATGAGTTCCCTGGGGGTGGCGGTGTTCCAGTAGATGTTGCGCTGCTGGTATTCGACCACGTCACGGGCGCGGACGAGCTGGATGCCCTTCACGCCGTCGGCCAGCTTCTCGTTGACCGCCGCGGCGATCTCCAGTTGCACCTGCGGGAACTCGTAGAGCACGGGCATGTCGGCGTTGACGATGACGGCGACGGACTTATTGGCCAGGCTGTGGTATTCGCTTTCGACATGGATCGGTGGGCTCTCGCCCCCGGCCACGACATCGGCGACATAGCCGGCGACGTTGCAGCCGCCGGCGACGCCCAACGCGATCAGCAGGGTGAGCGTTGCCCATCCACGACTTGTCCCACGGCGGTGTGCCATCGTGATCTGTTGCCTCAGGTGATGATGATCTTGTAAATCCACGCGCCCAGGACGATCGCCGCGACCGCCCAGAGCGTGCGGTGATGCCACAGCCAGGCGAAGCGCCGATACACCGGCCAACCGGTGATGAGTACGGCCAGACTCACGACCCACGTCAACGCCAGCGTCAACGCCAGCAGCGCCCCGGCCGGCTGGACGACGAAGGCGGTGACGACGTGGCCGCGAACCAGGTGGCTGAACGCGGTCGTATAGCCGCAGCTCGGGCAGGGCCTGCCGGTGTAGGCGTACACCGAGCACGGCGGCAGGCCCAGGCTTTCATGCGTGCCCAGCCCCTCACCCGCCGGCGTCAGCGCCCCGGCCAGGGCGAACAGGCTGCCGATGGCCAGGCACACGATCGCCGCACCCAACCGCCGCGTCAGCGACGTCGAGCCGGTCCGTTCGCCGATACCATCCGCACAAATCACGCTGGCCATGAGCCCAACAGTCTAAGCCCCGGTCCGGCGGGCAACAACAGGGCGTGTCCAACGGGTATGATGGGGGCATGATCG
>CAYYPN010000376.1:0-2582 GCA_964473545.1 uncultured Planctomycetaceae bacterium | reverse complement strand
TGCGAAGGCGGATCAACTGCCAGAGCGCCTGGGTGCTGCCCAACTCGACCGATTGGCGGTAGAGCGTCTCGACGGTGTTGGCGTCGGCCTTGGATCGTTCCAGGACGTCCGCCTTGGCGTTGAGCAGCCGGGCCCGGTCCGAGCCGGTGACGTTCTCGACGGCCAGGGCTTCATCGAAGCGGGCGACGGCCCGGTCGCTCTTGCCCTCCCGCATGTCGGCGGCGGCCAGGGCCTCGGTGGCCTCCACCCGGTACTTCGAGGGGCACCGCTTCAGCGACGTAACGGCCTCCATCGCCGCCAGCCGCTCGGCGCTCTTGCCCATCCGCTCCCAGCTTTTGGCGGCATCCAGCAGCGCCGCGGCCTTGAGGCTCTCATCCAGCCCTTCGACAGAGGCAATCTGCTCCTGCTTGCGGGCCGAGGCGATCAGGTCGCCGGCCTTCTCGGCGGCCTTGGCCTGCTTGAGCAGGTCCGCACGTCGGTCTCGGGGCGTCTGGGCCATCGCGGCCGAGGCCAGCAGCATCATCGTCAGTGTCAGCGTCCATGTTCGCATTGTTCTGGAGTCCTTTCCGTAAGGGTTGGCTATCTGGCCGGGCGGTAGGTCCACACCACCGCACTGTCCGGCATGCGGCTGTCGCTCTGGCCGGGGGTATGGCCGTCGGCGTCGAGGTACTTGTCGCCCGGAACGTCCGTGCCGATCCCGTCAGAGGTGTCGCCGTTGTCCCAGGCCTCCGAGCGGTTCAGGGCCGCCATGAGGTTCGTGTTGCCGTTGATGTCGATCACCCGGAGTAGCAGCAGCCACGATTCGCCCCGGCCGATCCGGATCGTCCCGGTCGACTGCAGCAGGTCGCCTCGCCAGTTGCTGGTCAACACCGCGTCGGTCTCCTTCACGCCCGACCAGCCGACCACGTCCACCTGCGGCAACTCCGGGTCGCTGCCGTCCGGGCAGGCCTCCCAGAGCTTGACCCAGCGGGTGGTTCTCCGGGTGCGGTCGGCGACCTTCGCATCATCCACCGTCGCCCGGCCGTCGCCGTTGCTGTCCCGCCAGCCCCAGATCTGCACCCGCCGGATGCGGGCGTTGGCCTCGGCCTGGCCATCTCCGGTGGCGTGGGAGGCGTGGAAGTACCCCCGCAGCGTCGTCAGCTCACCCGCCCCGGCTGCCAGGCGTCGGGTCGCGTCGCCGGGAACCAGGTCCTGCAGGAGGATCGGGTTGTCGCGGTCGAAGGTCTCTGCGCTGCCGTGGACGGCCAGCGCCTCGTCGGGCTGATACTCGATCACGCCCGCCGGCGGCCGATTCTCCAGCCAGGCCATCGCCGTGGCCGCCAGGCCCAGCAGAACGGTGGTTGCCACAATTCGTCGCATGGTTCTCGCTCCTTGGGTTCTCATCAGAATCCCTCCCGTCCGATCGGCCGGGCGGTGGTCGGCATCGGCGGAGCCGAGAAGACCACGTCCAGTTCCATTTCGCTGACCTGACTGGCGGGGTGAACCGCCCGAAGCAGGCACGGGCCTTCGGCGTCCAGGTCGGCCTCCCCGGCCGTGTAGACATACCAGCCGTCGCCCAGCTCCGAGGAGGGATGCTCCAGGACGGTCTGGCCGAAGCCGATGAACCCGGCCTTCCAGATCGTCACGTCGATCTCATCCAGCGGCAGGTCGGTGAGGCGATTCCCGGCCGCGTCGGTCAGCCGGAAGGGAATCTCCTGGCCGTCGATACCCAGTTGCAGTCGCATCACTCCACCTCCAGCGGTTCGGTCATCCAATCGGTCCATGTCTCTCCGCCGTCGGCGGACTGACGGCTGCGCTGCCAGTAGCTGCGGCTGCGGCGAAGCAATCGGCGCTGATCGTCACTGAGCAGGTAGTACAGCGTGGCGGCCCGGCCCTCGGTCCGGGCGGAGGCCCGTTGGGTCATCACGCCCAGGTCATCCAGCGGGGCCAGCAGACCATCCTCGCCGTGGCCGTCCATGCGGACGTACCAGCCGGTTGCCTGGGTGGCGGAGTCCAGGTCCACCAGCGGATCGGTGAAGTCCGGGTCGCCGGCCGTCGAGACCTGCGTCTGCACGTGCCAGCGGACCTGGTCGAGGTCCTCGTAGTGTCGCACCCGCACGGCCAGGTACTGACGGGCCGCCAGGGCTGAGCTGCATCCGCCGTATCCCATTACCAGGTACCTCCCACCACCGTCACTGCATCACCCGGGGTTCCCTTCACCCGGATCTCGGCGAGGTTCACCGAGTGGAACTCGTGCCACTCGCCGGGCACCCAGGGGACCTCGCTGTCGTCGTCGCCTCGGAAGAGCACGTCGGCGGCGTTCGTCGGCGGGGTCGAGACGGTCACGCTGCCCACCAGGCGAGTGGCCGAAAGCGGCTGATACTCGGCGGTCAGGTCGATCTTGCGTTGTATGACGTTGTTCATGGGGGCCTCTTATCTGAGTGTCCGGTACGTGACGGTCAGCACGCTGGTGAAGACCCGCTGCTCGGAGAGATGCTCGGGGGCGTACACCGGGTTGTTGGCGATACTCACCCAAGCCGCGTGCGGGGCGGCCGACAGCGTCCTGCGTCGCAGGTAGTCGGCGATCTCGTCGACCAGCGTTC
>CAYYPN010000375.1:0-2614 GCA_964473545.1 uncultured Planctomycetaceae bacterium | reverse complement strand
CGCTGGCCCAGGAAGGCGGCATCGGCGTCATCCATAAAAACATGGACGCCGAGCCACAGGTCCGCGAGGTCACCAAGGTCAAACGCTCGGCCAACGGCGTCATCATCGACCCGCAAACCCTCGGCCCCGACGCGCCCGTCTCCGACGCGCGGCAGCTCATGGTCGATCACAACATCTCCGGCGTGCCCATCACCGAGGGCGGCGAACGCGCCGGCAAGGTCGTCGGCATCCTCACCCGGCGCGACCTGATGTTCCTCGACGGCGACCAGAGCGAGCGGCCCGTCCGCAGCGTCATGACCCACGAAAAGCTCGTCACCGGTTCGCCCGACACCACCCTCGAAGAAGCCGAGCACATCCTCAACCAGAACAAGGTCGAGAAGCTCATGCTCGTCGACCCCGACTACCGCCTGCGCGGGCTGATCACGATGCGGGACATCAGCAAGCTGCACCAGTTCCCCCACGCCTGCCGCGATGAACGCGGTCGACTTCGCGTCGGCGCCGCGGTGGGCGTCGGCCAACTCGATCGCGCCGCCGCCTTGGTCGAAGCCGACGTCGACGTCCTGGTCGTCGATACCGCCCACGGCCACAGCCGCAACGTCATCGACACCGTCAAGGCCATCAAGAAGGCCCACGACATCCAGGTCATCGCCGGCAACATCGCCACCGAACGCGGGGCGGCGGAGCTGATCGACGCCGGGGCCGACGCGGTCAAGGTCGGCATCGGCCCGGGATCGATCTGCACGACACGGGTCGTCACCGGCGTGGGCGTGCCGCAGATCACCGCGATCATCCAGGCCTGCCGCGCCGCCGACCCCCGGAAGATTCCCGTCATCGCCGACGGGGGGGTCCGCCACTCCGGCGACATCACCAAGGCCATCGCCGCCGGCGCGTCGTGCCTGATGCTCGGGTCGCTGTTCGCCGGTCTCGACGAATCGCCGGGCGAAATGGTCATCCACAAGGGCCGCCGCTACAAGGCCTACCGGGGCATGGGCAGCGAAGGGGCGATGATGGCCGGCTCGGCCGACCGTTACCGCCAGGCGGAGATCGCCGCCTCGGCCCGCCCACGCGGCAAGTTCGTCCCCGAGGGCGTCGAGGGCCGCGTCCCGTATCGAGGCCCACTCAGCGATTTCGTCTACCAACTCGTCGGCGGGCTGCGCGCCGGCATGGGCTACTGCGGCACACGCACCATCGACGATCTCCGCGATCGGGCCCGGTTCTGCCGCGTCAGTGGCGCCAGCCTCATCGAAAGCCATCCCCACGACATCTCGATCACCCGCGAATCGCCCAACTACAGCGTCGATTACGACCTCGAACAATAGGGTTATCCCACCCATACCAATGGGCACAATGGCCCGCATGCGGGCGCATATGCCCGTATGCGCACACGGAAACATTTGCCAGATGCGTTCTATTGGGTATAGTTACCCAGTTAAGCAACTTCTTGCGCAGGGGCTGGCCGTGGAATTCGTCGACGCCGATCTTGAATCTGACGCCCTGGCCACGGAGCAGACTCCGCCCCTGGACCGCAAAACCCTCATGGCCCTGGTCGACGCCAGCCGCGCCATCAACAGCGAACTCAGCAGTGAAGAATTGTTCAAACGCGTCGCCGAATGGGCCGCCAACGTCCTCGATGCCGAGGGCGCCAGCGTCATGCTCTTCGATGCCGATCGCGAACAACTGGTCTTCCAGACCGCCGTCGGGCCCGGCGCCGATCAGCTCGTCGGCGTCCGCTTCGATGCCGAGCTGGGCATCGCCGGCCAGGTCGTCAAGACCGGCCGGGCCATGCGCGTCAACGACGTCCGCAAAAATCGTCACTTCTTCCCCGGCATCGACGCCCGCACCCACATGCGCACCCGCAGCCTCCTCGCCGCGCCCCTCATCCACCGCGACCAGACCCTCGGTGTCGTCGAGGTCATCAACCCCACCGAACGCGATAAATTCAACCAGCGCGACCTCGAGCTGCTGCGCGTCTTCGCCAACCTCGCCGCCGTCGCCGCCAGTCACGCCCAGGCCTACGACCAGGTCAGCCGTGCCAACCGCGGCCTCCGCGTATCCATGGGCGGATACCACATCGTCGGACGCTCCGAGGCCATCGGACACGTCGTCGAACTCTGCAAAAAAGTCGCCCTGAGCAATTCGACCGTCCTGCTCTACGGCGACACCGGCACCGGCAAGGAACTGGCCGCCCGGGCGATCCACGACTTTTCCAACCGCGCCGAGCGGGCCTTCATCGCCATCAACTGCGCCGCCTTGCCCGAGAGCCTGCTCGAAAGCGAACTGTTCGGACACGAAAAAGGCGCCTTCACCGGTGCCGCGGGCCAGAAGATCGGCCGCTTCGAACTGGCCGACGGCGGCACGCTGTTCCTCGACGAAATCGGCGAACTGGCGCCCAACATCCAGGTCAAGCTCCTCCGCGTCTTGCAGGAACGCGAGTTCGTGCGCGTCGGGGGAACCCAGACGCTGACCTGTGACGTGCGCATCATTGCCGCGACCAACCGCGACCTGAAGCAGGCCATGCGCGAAAGCCGCTTCCGCGAAGATCTTTACTATCGGCTCAACGTATTCCCCATCGCCTTGCCGCCGCTGCGCCAGCGCGTCGAGGACCTGCCGCTGC
>CAYYPN010000374.1:0-2628 GCA_964473545.1 uncultured Planctomycetaceae bacterium | reverse complement strand
GTCGCGATCAAGGTTCACCTCGCTCAGCCGCGCCGCGCTGCCGGCCACCTCGACCGAAGCCCGGGGCATGCGCCGCGGCCGCCCCATGTAAACCAGCCGATCCATCGTCAGCGTGACCGGCGCGTCGGTCGACTCGCCCGCTTCGACCAGGTCCAGTTCGTAACGCGCCACTTCGTCGCCGTTGACCCAGAGGCTCACCGCATGGTCGACCTGCCACAGTTCGACGCGCGCCGCTTCGCCGGGGGACCAGTTGACGTCAGCCGCTTCGGCGACGGTGACCAGCGAATCGTCGTCGTTGGCGTCGCCGAGCATGAGCCTGGCGGTGGCGTCGGTGCCGAGGACGCCGCGCACCTGGAACAGGTCGCCGGCCAGGTGCAACGTCACGGCCGCATCCCGCTCCGGCTCGATGGTCACGGCCAGGCGCATGTCCTCGACGATCGCATGCGTGCCCAGCGGCGCGCCGGGTCGCGGACGCTGGCCCTGGGCCGCCTCGGGCAGCACGTTGTACGGATAGTAATCCCGCCCGGTCCGATCGTCGGCGGCAAAGTCGAAACGCAACGTCGCCGCCTCGCCACCGGCATAGTCGAAGCTGTGACCGTGATCGATCGGACTCAGAGGCTCGTTGGCGTCACTCGTCCACGGACTCGACCACGGCCGCATCGCCGCGTCGAGGGGGACGTACCGGCTGTGGTAGACCGGTTGCCAGACGGCCCGCTGCACGTCGGCGGGCTTGCGCTGGACCCGCCAACCGCCGGCGAACGCGCCGTTCGCCGGATCGCGCGGCCTCGTGTACACGTTGCCCCGAATCAATTCCAACCGCTCGTTGGGCAGCCCGACCAGACGCTTGATGTAATTGATCGTCGGGCTTTCGGGATTGCGGAACACGACCACATCCCACCGTTCGGGCTCGGACACGCCGTAGACATATTTCAGCACGAGGATGCGGTCGCCGGGCTTGGTGCGAATGGCGTCTTCGCTGACCGGGTACCCGCACATCGGGCACTCGACGCGCAGGGGGAACTGGCCGGCCGGCGTGTTCAGCGGTCCCTGGATGCCCGCGGCCGGCCGTTCGAAGCGGCCGTCCCCGGCTTCATGCGCCCGGCCGTAGTTCCACGGCCCGCTGGAAAACTCATGCCCGCACATCGGACAACGCAAATCCATGTGCGCGCCCAGCAGCGTCGGGGCCATCGACCCGGTCGGAATGACGAACGCCTCGACCACGAACGCCCGGAAGACGAACGCGAGGATGAACGCCACCACGATCGACTCGATCGTCTCCTTGATCGAGTGGTCGGGGGTGTGCCCGTTCGCGGCCGGTGGTTGGGGTTTGGTGGTCATGGTGCTGCTAAGTCACTACGTCAGGAGGCGGCAAAGCGGTCGGCCATTGTAGCCGCAGCCCGATTCGATGCACGCCCGCAAGGCCCGTAGACTTAACAAGAGCAGGATATGGATATCAGCGACATCCAAAGCGTGCTGCTGGCCGACGAGGCGCGATTCGGCGACGACGCCCGGCGAATGGTCAGGCAGCAGTTGATCGGCCGGGCCATCCGCGATCGACGGGTGCTGGAACAGATGCGGGCCGTACCCCGACATTTGTTCGTCGATCCGGCGCAACAACCCCGCGCCTACGACGACGCCCCCCTGCCCACCCGCCACGGCCAGACCATCAGCCAACCCTACATCGTCGCACGCATGACCGAACTGCTCGATCCGCAACCGACCGATCGGGTGCTGGAGATCGGCTCGGGCTGCGGATACCAGACGATGATTCTCGCGCGGTTGGCGCACCGGGTCGTCAGCCTCGAACGTGACGAGGAACTGGCGGCGCTGGCGAAGGAAAACGTCGAGCGCCTGGGCGTGAGCAACGTCAGCTTTCACGCGGCCGACGGGACGACCGGCTGGGCGGACGACGCGCCGTATCAGCGGATCCTCGTCACCGCCGCGGCGCCGGACGTGCCGCCGGCGTTGCTGGAGCAACTGGCCGACCCGGGTTGCATGGTCATCCCCGTCGGCGACCGGGCGAGCCAGCACCTGATGCGGATCGAAAAAGACAACGGCCGGGTGAAACGCCACCAGGGAGAGGGTTGCCGCTTTGTACCGCTGGTCGGGGCGCAGGGCTGGCCGCGGTAGGGGGCGTTGCGACGCAATGTGAGGCGCGGGTGACGTTAAAAAAGGCTTGACGGGTCGCACGCGGCGCGACACACTTTTAACGGTTGAGGCGGAGCCTGGTTTCCGGGCATGGATGTTGCGACGGAGTTGGGGCGCCTCGGCTTTCACGGGCCGCACCCGGTCGGGTGGTGGTGCGGCCGAGGATGAATCCTTGCTCACAGGTGGGATGCGATGGCTTCAAGCGGACCGAAATTCCTGGGCCGGCCCTCACCGGCGATGGCGAAGATGAAACGCATGACCCGGGGCGAGTTGTCCGAGCACATTCAGCGATTACAGGCGGAGGCCGATCAGATCGCCGCGCGCATCGACCGGCTCAAGGGCATACCCGAGACGCGCGAGGATCAGCTTCGCCGCCTGCGCGGCGCGCACCGTCGCCTCGTCGCCCTCCACGAAGAAGGCCGGCGGCTGTACGTCGTGGCCGACGATTAGCGCGGTTTCACTTGCAACGTCGCGTTATGG
>CAYYPN010000373.1:0-2636 GCA_964473545.1 uncultured Planctomycetaceae bacterium | reverse complement strand
GGCCGGTCTCGGGGGTGAGCGCGAGTCGTAAAGTGTCAGCCAGGCGTTCGAGCACACGCCAGTGCGTGACCGACGGCTTGCCCTGCACGGGGTCGACGATGTGCACGTACTTGCGATCCATGTCCTTGCGGATCGGGGCGTCGATCGTGCCCTCGTCCTCCCTCATCACGCCGCGCACCACGGCGATGTAGCGCTTGTCGACCCGGCGCCTGGCAAAGGCGATGCTCAGCGCCCGTTGCGTCGCGGCATCCATCGCCATGACCATCACCCCCGATGTGTCTCGATCCAGCCGATGCACCTCACGAACGAACGGCACGCCCAGCGCATCGGTCACACGCGTGACCAGGCAGTCGGCCTTATCCGTCCCACGCCCCGGCACCGCCAGCAAACCCGTCGGCTTGCACGCGGCTACGAGATATTCATCGCGATGCAACCACTCGATCATGCCCGACTACAATACAGCCCATGCGATGCGCCGTCGCGATCCTGATGCTTGTTCTGTTGGCCGCCTCGGCGGTCGCTGACGATGCGGTCGACCCGGCGAAGGTCGATGCGCTGATTACGCAATTGGGCGATGACCGTTACGTCAAGCGTGTCGAAGCCCAGCGGAACTTGTGGGCGTTGGGGCCGGGGGCCTTGGAACATGCGGTGGAACGATTCGCCCGGACCGACGACCCGGAAGTGCGTTTGCGTTTGCGTTTGTACGGCCGGGAGTATTTCGAGCAATACGTGCGGCCGCGGATCGCGTCGTTGCGGCGGCCGGCGTTTCTGGGCGTGTCGCAGGGCGTGGGCATCGGGCCGCGCGGCCGACCGGTGATCACCGTGCAGGCGGTCGTACCCGACAGCGCCGCGGCCGAGGCCGGGTTCCTCCCCGGCGACCAGATCCTGGAAATGGACCACCGGTCGCTCGACGCCGATGCCGCCGCCTTCAGCCGCGCCGTCAAGGATCGCAAACCCGGCGCGCCTACCCGCTTCACCGTCCACCGAGGCGGCGAGGTGGTCGAGCTCACCGCCACCCTGCAGCCGATCCCCGCCAAACACATGCCCGAGGACCTGCTCGATGCCCAGGAGGCCCGGCTCGCCGAGCACCGCGCCGCCTGGTGGGCCGAGCATTTCGCAGCCGATCCAGCGCCGACCCCCTCGCGTTGACCGGTCGCTTGCAACGGCTAACCCGTCGACCTAACCTGTCTGCCTACCTCCCGAAATGCACCCGCGGCACTGCGACCGTACCCACGCAGATAAAGGACACGCTCAGCATGACCAACATTACCCAGGACTTCGGCATCCAGAGCTGGTGCCTTCGCGGTTTCGATGACAACGTCAAGGTCGCCCAGATGGTCAAGGAACTGGGCCTGAACAAGATCGAACTGTGCGGCAAGCACGTGAAGTTCGACGACGAGTCGACCTTCGACGACGTGATCAAGATCTACAACGACGCCGGCATCACCATCCAGTCGCTGGGTGTGGAATCGTTCGGCACCGACGAAGCCGCCGCCCGCAAACGCTTCGAGTTCGCCAGAAAGACCGGCCAGAAGCACATCTCGGTCAACTTCAATCCCGACACCTTCGCCCAGGCTCACCCCATCGTGCAGAAGCTGGCCGAGGAATATGACATCCGCTGCGGCATCCACAACCACGGCGGATACCACTGGCTGGGCAGCAGCCAGATCCTCCGCTGGGTGTTCAGCGAAGTCGGCGACCGCATCGGCCTGTGCCTCGACTGCGCCTGGGCGCTCAACGCCAGCCAGGACCCGGTCAAGATGGCCGAGGAATTCAGCGATCGCCTGTTCGCGATCCACCTCAAGGACTTTGTCTTCCACAGCCCCACCGGCAAGCACGAAGACGTCGCCGTCGGCACCGGCAACCTCGACCTGCCCGCCCTCAAGGCCGTCTGCGAAAAAAGTGGATTCGATGGCGAAGCGATCCTCGAATACGAGCGCCCCGAAGACGTCAACAACCCCATCCCCCCGCTGACCCAGTGCGTCGAAGCCATCCGCGCGGTGAACTGACGCACTCGATGACGATCAAAAAAGGCGAAGAGGCAAGCATCCGCGAACGGCGCGCCGTTCTTGAGCGCTTGCTTCTTCGCCTTAACTTGTATCCTTCAAACGCCTGCGCACCTGCTTCATGATTTCGGGAAGCTGGCGTACCGCGGCGTATTCGCGCCCCGCCCGGCGGTATTCTTGGGCCGGGGACCCGGCCCAGGTTTCGCCCGCGGGGACGTCGTTGATCACCTGCGCCCCGCCGGCGAGTCGCGCGCCGTCGCCGATGGTGATGTGATCTTTCAGGTCACACGCCCCGCCGATCTGCACGCCGTCGCCCACCGTCACGCTGCCGGCCAGCCCGGTCTGCCCGGCGATGACGACGCATCGACCGATGCGGCAGTTGTGGCCGATCTGCACGAGGTTGTCGATCTTCGTGCCGTCGCCGATGACCGTCGCGCCGACCTTGGCCCGGTCGATGCACGCGCCGGCGCCCAGCTCGACGCCGCGCCCGATCTCGACGATGCCGATCTGCGGAATCTTGACCAGCCCCCGCCCGTCGGGCGAGGGGCGATAGCCGAACCCGTCGGCCCCGATGGTGACATTGGGGTGGATGATCGTGCCGTCGCCGATGGTGCAGCGTTCACGCACGAC
>CAYYPN010000372.1:0-2637 GCA_964473545.1 uncultured Planctomycetaceae bacterium | reverse complement strand
GGCTGATCTGCTCGGCCAGCTTGAACCCCAGCGGCACCGGGATGTCGGGGATCGGCGGTCGGCTCTGCGGAATCAGGCCCCGCACGACCAGTTGCGGCCTCGAGTCGTTCGGGTCGGTCGTTGCTGAGGCGGTGGAGGTGCTGTTCGAACCCATACCGCCCTGGCAACCGCCGGCGGCCATCGTCAGCAGCAGCAGCCCGATCCATCGTTTTTCGCGGCGGCGTGTCATGGGGCGATCCTTATTGCCGACGGCCCGACGAGCGAGGCCTCGGGTAAACACCTGAGTTTAATGAAGCCCGGCAGGCCGGGCAATCATACCGCATTGATGTACGCCGCTAACAGCTTGCCATCCCGATGGGCGGTGATTTCACGCAGGTTCGCGCTGAACGGCCACGGCCCGGTGAGGCGGTTGACATCCAGCGACAGCGCCCCGGCGATCGCTGTGCCCAGTTCGTCCAACCCCTCGCCGGCCAACGCGGATATCGCCAGGCAAGACTCGTCCGGCATCGCCAGGTCGGCCTTGTTCCACACGCGCAGCGTCGGCCGCTCCGGCAAATCATCGGGCCAGCCATTGCCGGGGGCAGGGTCACGCAGCGCGATCAGCAGGTCGGCCTGGTCGATCGCTTCACGGGCCAGCTCGATCGCCCTCTGCTCGATCGGGTCGTTGCTGTGGTGGATGCCGGGTGTGTCGATCCACTGCACGGCAAGTTCGCCGAAGGCGGTGGGCAGTTCGGCGATGCCGCCGACCCAGTCGCGCGTCGTGCCGGGCAGGTCCGCGGTCAGGCTGGCCGCACGCCCAACGACGAGGTTGGTCAGTGTACTTTTGCCCACGTTGGGCTTGCCGACGAGGCACACCGCCGGGGGATGCAGAAGTCGATCGAGCGGCGCGGTTGCCGTCATGTTCGGCCAGTCGAGTTCACCGGTATGGACCGTCCGCCAGCGGCGCGGCTGGTCGGCCAGCAGGTCGATCGCCGCCGGGCTCGCGGCCCGGGCCATCGCCAGCAGCATGTCCGCTTCGAGGTCGCTGCCCGCCTCGGGGTAGAGTTGACGGGCGTCGAAGGAGTCGCTGCGTGTCGCGCCCAGTTCAGCCATGCGTTCGATGAGTTTGGCCATGACACGCAGACCGCCGTGCGGCATGACCTGGCACCAGCCGTCGTGCAGGCTGACGATCAGGCCTTCGTCGATCCCGCCAAGGTCGGCCAGGCGGCAGCGCCGATCCGGTCGTTTGCCGGTCAGTTGCTCGATGATTCCCGCGGCGCCGTTGCCGTGCAGTTGAATGAGCCCGACCGCGCCGGGGGTAGGGGCAGTCATCACCAGGCAGGTGACGGTATTCACCCTTCGTTCCGCTCCAGTTCGCGGCGGCGGGTGGCGACCATGCCCAGCATCGTCAGCGTCGGCACGACCGCTTCGACCAGTTCGTAATCTTCAAACAGCGCCTTCGCGTCGCCGCCGGTGGCGATGATCTTCGGGTACGCCCCATATTGCACGGCGAACATCTCGGCCAGTTCACGGACGGCCCCGCGGATGCCGTGGAACACGCCGCTGCGCATGGCCTGGGCGGTGTTGTGGCCGATCGGGCCGTCGGGGCGGGCGAACTCGACGTCGGGCAACAGGGCGGTGTGCCCGTGCATCGCCGCAAGCTGGAGTTTCGCCCCCGGAAGAATCGCGCCGCCGTGGAACGTGCCTTCGCCGTCGACGAAGTCGATGGTGACGGCGGTGCCGGCATCGATGACGATGCACGCCTGTTGCAGTCTTTCGTACGCCGCCGCGGCGTTGAGCAGGCGGTCGACGCCGACGATCGTTTCCCGGTCGAGTTGCCGGCCGATCGGCACGGGCACGTCGCGTTCGACCCGTTGCACGGTGCGGCGGCATTTGCCCTCGATGACCTGTTGCACGACGGTGGTCGCCGCGTCATTGACCGAGGCAATGTACACCGGCGCATCTTCACGCCCGCCCAACGCCCCCAATGCCGCGTCCAGTTCGTCGGCCAGTTCATCACGTCGATCGTGGGCGACCGAACGCACCTCCTGCACGTCGTCGCCCACGACCGCCGCCAACTGGCAACGGGTGTTCCCGACGTTCACCGCTAATAGATCAATGCTCATGGTTGACAGTGTATCAGCCGTCAGTCGCGGTGCCCGGCGTGATTTAACACCGACCAGCACACTTCCAGCAGCTCGCGGCAGCCGGCGCCCGTCGCGGCGCTGATGGGGTGGACCTTGCGCCCGATCACCTGTTCGACCAGTTCGACCGCCGCCTGCTGATCCGCTTCGTCCGGATGCAGGTCGAGCTTGTTCAGCGCGATGATCTGCGGTTTGCGGGCCAGGACCTCCGAATGTTCGGCCAACTCGCGGTTGATCATGTGGTAGTTCGTCGCCACGTCGGTGTTGTCGCTGGGGTCGAGGTCGATCACATGCACGAGCACCCGGGTGCGTTCGATGTGGCGGAGGAAATCGTGCCCCAGGCCCGCGCCGCCGTGGGCGCCTTCGATCAGGCCCGGGATGTCGGCGAGGACGAGCCTGCGGAACCCGGGCAGCTCGGCGATGCCCAACTGCGGCTCGAGCGTGGTGAAGGGATAGTCGGCGACCTTGGGCCGCGAGCGGCTGACCTGCGAGAGCAAGGTGCTCTTGCCGGCGT
>CAYYPN010000371.1:0-2637 GCA_964473545.1 uncultured Planctomycetaceae bacterium | reverse complement strand
GCTACACCTATCTCACTCGCCCAAGAAGCACTTACCGCTTATGTTGATGGCGTTCTTCCCTGACACCCTTTCTTCCCCTGTTCCAACAGGTGCCGGTGCGCCACGAACGACAACAGAAGCGCCGTGACGCTGCTACAATTGCGGCTTGTGAACAACGGCCGTGCACGACCGGGGCGGCGCGGCGAGGGACGGGACAGCGCCTTGACCACCCAACGGACCAGCATCGACTTCGTCGGCATCGGCGCGGCCAAGAGCGGCACGACGTGGCTCGCCGCCATGCTGATGCAGCATCCGGATATCTTCATTCCACCACAGAAGGAAATTCATTATTTCAATCGTCTGTGTCACGAGGAGCCGGGCCTGGAGAATCCGAATCGCCGATTGCCCGTGGACTGGTATCTGGCGCACTTCCGCGAGGCCCGTCCGGACCAGATCGCCGGTGAGATCAGTCCCCTGTACTTCTGGAACGAGAACTGTCCGCACGACATTCATGCCTTCGCGCCGGAGGCCAGAATCCTGGTCATGCTGCGCGATCCGGTGACCCGGCTGCTGTCGTGGTATCATCACGGTGTACGGTTGGGCTACGCCACCGAGCCCACGTTTGAGCAGCACCTGCGCAATCGCCCCGATCTTGTGGAGCACAGCCTGTACTATCGGGCGCTCAAGCGATACTACGACGTGTTTGCTCCAGAGAAGATCGGCGTGTTCCTGTTCGAGGACATGGTCGAGGACAACCGCCGTCTGTTGCGCGAGGTGCAGACCTTCCTGGGTGTGGAGACGTGGATACCCGAGGACATCGATGCCACGGTGAACGAAGGCGGAACGTCACGATTCCTCCGTCTCAACCGCTTTCTCGCGCGCAGCCGATTGTATCTGAGGCGCAAGCGTTGGCATTCGGCGATCCAGGTGGTCCGGGCCATGGGCATCTCACGCCTTGCACAGAGCATCAGTCGATGGAACGCGCGGCCTTTCGGGGCGCGTCCCGAAGTTGCTGAGCAGACCGCACGCGAATTGCGCGCTTACTTCAAGGATGACGTCCAGCAACTCGAACAACTGCTGGGGCGCGACTTGAGCATATGGATGCCCGACGCCGATGCGGCAAGCCTGACGACCACGGAGAGCAGCGCGTGAACCCGAGCACAGCGCGGCAGTTGCTGAAATACGGCACGCGACTCGCCGTGACGATCGCGCTGCTGGTCGTTGTGATCCGATGGGCCGGTGGCGATCAGTTGCTCGACAGCGCGCGGCGGGCCAACTGGCTGTTCCTCGGCGCCGTCCTGCTCTCCTCCCTGGCCAATCGCTGGATCAAGGCCCTGAAGCTGCGATACCTGCTGATCCATCAGAATTGCCCGGTCGGAACGCACGCCATCTTCGGCATCAGTTGCATCACGACCCTTTACTCGCTGTTCGTGCCGGGCCTGGTCAGCACGGGGCTCAAGTGGTACATCCTGCAGCGCGTCACCAGCGAGGGCGGCCGCGTGCTCTCGGCCATGATCTACAACGAACTGTCGCTGATGTTCGTGAAGGTGCTGATCGGCGTGGTCGCGATCGCCGCGTACAACCCGACGGATCGGCCCGAGGTGGCCGCGGCCGCCTGGGCTGCGGCCGCCGTCCTGGTTGGGCTGTTCCTCGCCGCGGCGAACGCCCGCACGGCCCGGTGGCTCCTGAGCCTGCTGCGCCTCCTCGCCCGAGGGTGCCCCGCGTGGCTGGGAAAGAAAATTCACGCCATGGCCGGCCACATCCACGTGCTGCAGTCGGCGCCGCCCGGCTATCACGCGGCCATCCTGGGGCTGAACCTGTTGGCCGCGGCACTCACCGTTGTCATGTTCATCTTCGCCGCCGAAGCGGCCCGCATTGATGTGCCCGTGTCCGCGCTGGTCTGGCAGTCGTCGATCGTCTACCTCCTCGGGCGCATTCCCATCTCGATCGCCAACCTCGGCGTGCGCGAGCTGACCCTCGTGCAGTTCCTCGGCCAGTACGGTGTCGACCGCGCCGATGCCCTGCTCATGTCGATGGTGGTCTTCTCGGGCGTCCTGTTCATTGCGCTGCTTGGCGCGGGATACCAGTTGCTGGGCTCGTCAAGGCTCGGCCCGGACTCGAAGCCGGCAACACCCGCTACGACATCACGCGAACATGCCAAACCGGTTACCCCGGATGATCCGCCCGGTCGTCAGGACTGACACGCTGCGTGTCGTGCGTGATCGTGAAGTGATCGGGGCCATCGGCGACATCGACCCCGCGACAGCGCATGACGGCTTGCCGATTCACCTGCCCGCCAACGGCCAGGTGGCCTTTCGCGTGCGACCCCGACCTTGAACCGCGCATCAATCCCCATGCCCGGCCGCCAATGTAACCGCGCGCCGGCAGGAAGTTCCAAGTACGGGAACGATTTTCCAGCAAGCCGACGGCTTGCCGTCTGAATCCGCGCCCCGGCTGCGAATGACCCCGCGGTGGTCCCGCCAGGTCGGCGTGCGCCACGCCAAGTCACTGCGGGCGGCGGGAATAGCAGCGAAGCGCGCATGGCAAATCAATTTGATTCCACGCGGGCCGGGGTCCGGGGCTCCTGCTCTGCGAAGCAGCGCTTCGCTGCGCAGCACGAGTTGGGGGTGAGGGGTTAGGGGAGAGGGGGAAACTACG
>CAYYPN010000370.1:0-2664 GCA_964473545.1 uncultured Planctomycetaceae bacterium | reverse complement strand
GTATCGCTGACGCAGCCAGCGACGAAAACGCCATGTGGACTCCGGCGAGTGCGATTCAGGAGGGGCCAGTTCAGGCCCGGCCAGCTCATTATCGATCTGCCACCCCACAACAGCCGGGTGACGGCCGAACCTTTCGCCCATACGGGTGGCGATTTCAACGCAGTAGTCACGATAGATCGGCGAACAGAAGTCCACATCGCGTCGCGAGCCGAAAGGACGGCGCTGCCCGCTGCGCAGTTCGATCATGATCGAGGGGTACTGTGCCGCCAGCCAGGCCGGAGGCGTGGCGGTGGGTGTACATAAGATTGCCTCCAACTCGCGCTCGTCAAGCAGGTTCAGGATTCGCTCTGCCCAGTCCCAGCAGTATTCGCCTTCCGATGGCTCCAGATGCGCCCAGGCAAAATCGAACAGCCGCACAACCTTCAGTCCCAAATCTGCGATTCCATCCAAGTCGCCGGCCCAGTTGGCTTGCGGGGTGAGTTCTGGGTAGTAGGAAATACCGAACTGCATGTGGTTCCTATCGCTATATTTATGGTTCACGAGGAGGGTTTTTCTGGGGTGATTACGGTCACGCCCGATCATCCACCATAGCGTAACGCTGCTCAAACCCCAACACAGCGCACCATTTTGGATCGCCCTTCGTCTGCCGAAATCGGGGACTCTTTCGCTCCCCTTCGCGGGTGCGAGAATTTCGGAAAAATACTTGACAGGGCCGATCGCCGTGACATAATTTACCAGTAAATCCATCGACCAGTCAATCGGCTTCTGGCACAGTCCAACTTCACATGGCATCGATCAACGAAATCGCGACTTCCGCCAACGTTTCACGCCAAGTGGTGAGCAAAGTGCTCAATGGCGGTCAATCATCTGCCGGGGCAAGCAAGCAGACCCGCGAACGGATTCTGCGGATTGCCCGGGAGATGGGCTATCGGCCGAATGCTGCGGCCAAGGCCATCTCGACCGGGCGTTTCAACGCCGTGGGCCTGGTCATGAGCGAACACCACCACCAGAGCACGCTCTTCGGCCGGTTGCTGCGCGGCATTCACGAGCAACTGGACAAGCAGGCCTATCACCTGACCATCAATTTCATCGATGATGCGCGCCTGACATCCGAGGAAGAGCTGCCCAAGGTGCTGGGGCAGGCCATGGTCGATGGGATCTTCCTGAACTACACCCACGGGATTCCACCACGACTGGTCGAGTTGATCCGTAAACATCGGATCCCGAGCGTGTGGCTCAACGCCAAACGCGAGCACAGTTGCGTCCACTTGGATGACGAGGGCGCAACGCGCCAAGCCACAAAGCGCCTGTTGGAACTGGGCCACTCAAGAATCGTGTACGCCGACTTCACCGGTCAATGCGAGACCGCAACCGGATGGCACTACAGCCGGTTCGATCGTCGGGCGGGCTATGAATCGGCCATGCGCGAGGCCGGCCACGAGCCCCTGGTGATCATGGCCGAAGGCGATCGTGACGCACTTGGGATCGCCTCGAAGATTCTGATGGCCACGCCGACCCCTTCAGCGGTGGTGACCTACGGTGGCCCTGAAGCCGAAGCATTCGCCTACGCGGCGACCGCGCGAGGTCTTCAGGTTGGCCAGGAGATCCGACTAATCACCTTCGCCGCCGACTGTCCCCCGGGCCGACCGCCCATGGACGTCTACCAGCTGCCGGAACTCGAGCTGGGCCGCGCCGCGGCGGCGATGCTGCTGCGCCGAATCGATACGGGGGGAGAACGGGAAGACCCCATCGCCATCCCGATGAACGAATTGCACCCGAACTGTCGGCCAGCGTCGGCCGGGAGAGATCGAGCAGAGGATTTGACCACGGAACCCATTTGAAGGAGGTACGAATCATGACACGCACCATCACCCTATTGTTGGCGGCAACCGTGCTGTTGGTGGCCGCCGGAGCCCAGGGCAGTGTGATCGTCACGCCCAACAAGGCGGCGTTCAGCGACAGCGACGTGATCAATCTCACCACCGAAGGAACGTTAGGATGGATGACTTGGACGGGGGATACCAATCCGACCGGCAATCAGGAGCATAAGGCTTCCCCCACCACGTCGATCACCTATTCTCAAACGGGAACGGTCATTCCGGACGACAACAATGGCGGTTGGAGAACGTTCACCAAGGGAACCGGCAGCGAAAATATCGATCGCACTTGGACGGATGGTACGCCCACGGGATCCGGTTCGGCGACCGATATCGGGCCTTGGCTGAATAAGTATGATAACCCCGAGATCAATCCCAGCATCCTGCAGTTCGATATCGATGTGTCCTCGCTGGCCGCGGGCAGTGGCTACTTGGTCAACTTCTATTTCACACAGCAGAATTACGACGTCGATATCATCGCGTCGCAGCTCGACGGCTCGGACATCCTGATTTCGGGCGAAACCTCCTCCTCCTCCATCAATCAAGAGGATGGGATTATTTACAGCAGTTTCACGATCTCGGGCGCTCTGGCCAATGGCGCTCAGACGCTGCGCCTGGAAATCGAGCCAGATTCAAACGGCGGTGCTAATCACTTCACAAGATTGAATGCGCTGACTGTTGGCGTGCCCGAGCCGGCGTCGCTGGCGTTGCTGGCCATCGGCGGAGCGATGGTGACGGTTCGTCGCCGTCGCTGATCCGACATTCCTCTTACTCATAGCAGCGGGTC
>CAYYPN010000369.1:0-2665 GCA_964473545.1 uncultured Planctomycetaceae bacterium | reverse complement strand
GCGGTGGGATCGATCATCGCCGACAGCGGGTTGATCTTCGGCACGTGCTGCCTGCTGATGGCGTTGCCGGTCGATCGGTTCATCCTCAACCGCCAGGGCTGGGTGCAGTTCGGGGCCGGGTTATTGCTGGCGGGGATCTGTTACGGGGCGTGGCTGATGATGGGCGACGAGGCGGTCGTCAGCCGGACCGCGGGCTGGATCCTGATCGCCATCCTCGTCTGGTACATGTGGGTGTCGGTGCGGTGGGGTCGACGCCACCCGGAGATCGCCGGCCGACACGCCCACGCCGAGACCGACCAGATCGTCGCCCAGGCGGCGCAGGACCCCACGCTCAAGCTGATCGTGTTCTTCGTGTTGGGACTGGTGATGGTGATCGTGTTCGGTCACGTGCTGATCGAGTCGATCAAGGAGTTGGCGTTGCGCTGGGGCGTGCCGCAGGTCGTGGTGGCGTCGACGATCGTGGCGTTCGGGACGAGCCTGCCGGAACTGGTCGTGGGCATCACCGCGGTGCGCAAGGGTCACCCTTCACTGCTGATCGGCAACGTGATCGGCGCGGACATTCTCAACGTTCTGTTCGTGGCGGGCTTCGCCGCCGCGGCCAAGCCGCTGCCCGTCATCGAAGCCGACGCGCCGATGCCGGCGGTGTTCATGGTGCTGCACCTGCCGGTGATGCTGACGATCCTGGTGCTGTTCCGGGTGTTCATCTTCACCGCGATCCGAAGGGGCAGCTTCGCCCGGTGGATGGGCGTGCCCCTGGTCGGCATCTACGCGGGATACCTGGTGATGAATTACGTGCTGTCGCAGTGAGGGGGGATTTCCGAGCGGCTCGGACACGCTGCGCGTGGCACGGGCGTCGCCACACCGGGCCTCGGCAATCCGCCATCAAACCGGCCGGCCCGACTCGGCGGCGCGCTGGCCGGCCGCGCGTTCGCGTAACACGTCCATCATGTCACGCACTTCGTCGGCCATCTTGGAGTTGGGGAAGTCGCGGATGACCTGTTCGCCGACGTTCATCGCCTCGATCCAGTCGCGGTCGCTGACGGCCATGCGGAAGCGCACCGCCGTATTCTCCCGGGCCTGGCCCACCACGCCCCGCGCGGTCTCGAGGTAGGCCTCGGCTTCGGCGGGCGTGAGGTACATGTCCAGCTCCTTAAGCAGCGCCATCGCCTTGTCGGTGTCGTGAATCTCCGCGGCATGGAGGAACTGCCGCTCCAGCTCGCGCTTGTGCTCACCGCGGGCCTGCTGCATGACACGCGGCAGGGCCTGGATGCGACCATCCTCGGGGAACAGCCGCCCCAGCCGATCGACCTCTCGCCTGGCGTTGTCCCAGTCGTACTTCTGGCAGAGGTTCTTCACATGCTCGACGGCCTTGCCGATGAGCTGCTCGCGCTGGCGGGCGCGGGCGTCGATGATCTGCTGGCGATACTTCTCCGCTTCCTCGACATAGCCGAAGCTCTCGGCCATCTCGTCAACCAGCGCCATCGCGGCCTCGTAGTCCTCCTTGCGGATGTCGTCGAGGATGGCGTGGCGCAGGTGCTCGCGGTCGCGCTGGCGGTCGGCCATGCGGCGCTGCAGGTCGCTCATGTTCAGGCGCGAGGCCACATCCTCCAGCAACCGGGTCTGCCGACGCACATCCGAGGCATCGACCTCGCCCAGGCGGTTGATCAGCGGCACCACCGACGCGGGGACCATCAGGGCGATCACGCCCAGGCCCAGCACGACGAACCCGCCGCCTTCCTCGGTGGCGATGTACAGGCCCAGCCCGATCAGGGCGATCCCGCCGAGCATCAGGAGGGTGAACAGGATGGTTGTCCACAGGTCCTTGCGACGTTGCGGTTGGGGCTGATCCATGACCGACTCCTCTTGCGATTGGTGTGGACGGTGCGGTTGAGACACGCCCATCGTACCTGAAGTGATCGGCGGCGTAAGCGACTGGCCGCCGGTGTGTTGCCGCGACATTGTACGCCCGGATGCGCCACGTGACCAAGCCCCGGCGCCCGGCCGGGTCGTTCGCCGCCGCCACTTGCCAGCCGACCGTCGCGCGAGTACTCTGACCTGTTGCCGCATGGCTCAACCACCCTCCCGGCATACACAACGGAGACCTGGCGATATGGCCGAGTCTGATACGGGCATTGATGTGCTGACCGAAAGCTCCGACCCCAAGATCCGCGCCGAGGCGACGCGCCTGGTCAGCGAGGCCCGGCAGGCCGAGCAGGCCCTGGACCGCTGGACGGCGATCGAGAGTTACGAGAAGGCGTTCGAACTGGCGCCGGATGATGCGAACATCTGCTTCCGCCTGGCCTACAACCTCGACCTCGTCGGGGAAGAGTCCGAAGCGGTCCACCTGTACGAGCAGTGCTGCCAGAGCGGGCCGGCCAGGGTCAACGCCCTGATGAACCTCGCGGTGCTGTACGAAGACACCGGCCGCTACGCCGACGCCGAGCGCTGCCTGCGCCAGGTCGTCGAGACCGACCCGAACCACGCGCGGGCGCGGCTGTTCATGAAGGACGTCCTCGCCAGCCGCCGCATGTTCTACGACGAGGATCAGCAGCGCATCCGCGACAAGGAAAGCACGCTGATGGACACCCCCGTCACCGACTTCGAACTCAGCGTGCGCGCGAGGAACTGCCTGAAGAAGATGAACATCCGCACGCTGGGCGACCTG
>CAYYPN010000368.1:0-2679 GCA_964473545.1 uncultured Planctomycetaceae bacterium | reverse complement strand
GGGCCCTGGTCGTCGTGAATGATCGTCACGTGACAGGCCAGCATGTTGGGCAGGTATTTCAAAAGCCACAACGGGGTCAGGTGCATCATGCCCTCGCGGCCCCAGTGGTGCAGGTCGAAGTCGCCGTCATCGGTGCGGCTTTCGATCAGCGCGCCGGTCAGTTCGTTGACCTCGGCGGCGATGAGGCCGGCCCCGATGTGCGCGCCGCAGCGATCGCCGGGGTAGGTCCGGTCGGCGTCGGGGGCGACTCCGGGGGTGATGATGCCGGCATTGCGCACCGCCGCGTCGGCGGCGCCCACGGCCAGCTCGATGTCCCGGGCCATCACCTTCGTCGCCTTGCGGTAGCTCTTGGGGACGATCTTGTTGACCTTGAAGTCGCGCACCTCGCCGGCGACCTGGCAGGCGAAGCCCGACGGGTCGAACGCCTCGATCCGCCCCAGCGCCGACTTGCCGGCGCAGGCGGCGTCCCACAGCGGCTCGATGCCGAGCCCCGCGGCGGTGATCGTGCCCAGTCCCGTGACCACAACGTGTCGTGTCATGTGTAGGTAAGCCTTTCGGTCGGCCAGTTTACGCCAGGGGCGCCGGTCGCTCCACCACCGCGCCCGTTCAAGCGGCGTGTGGCCGCCACAACCCGGTCGTTGGCGGAGGCCGATTCGGGCGAATAGAATGAAATGGCCGGCCGCCGCCTCGCCAATACGGGTGATCGTCATGCCAGGTGGACGGTGCGAGCGGCGGACGGTTCGGCGGAGTAGCGAACATGAGTCTGACTGAAGATATCTGGCGCGATCGTGTAAGCCAGTTGGCCCTGCGACCGCTGGTCATCGTGCCCGGCGACGCCGCGGTGCGCGATGCCTGCGCCCTGATGCGCGACGCCAAGCTCGGCGCCGCCATGATCCTCGATGACGACGGCAAGCCTCTGGGCATGTTCAACGAGAAACTGCTCATCCGGCTGCTGCACAACAACCCGGCCGGTCTCGATGAGCCGGTCAGGGACCACATGACCACGAACATTCACTGCGTCCGCGAGACCGACACGATCGCGACACTCATCGTCGTCATGCAGAAGTACAAGCTGCGGTGGGTCTGCGTGACCGACACGTCGGGCAAGGCGACGGCCCTGACCGGGCTGCGCGGGTCGATGGAGTACATCGTCGAACATTTCTCGCAGCAGGTGCACACCAACCCGCTGCGGTCGCGGCTGAGCATGGAACAACGGGAGGGCGCCTGAACATGGCCAAACGTGAACGACGCCAACCCGAGCCGGGCGAATTCGAAGACCCGCTGAGCGTGTACGAACCGACGCAATACACCGACGCGTTCCTCGAATCACTGTGCGAAGACGCGGTCAGCCAGATCGAGCATCGCCCCTACCTCGCCGTGCTCGAAGACGAGCGGGTCTGCCAGGCGCTGGCCCTGATGAACGAACACTTCAGCGCCTGCCTGGTCATCGTCGACGATCAGGCCAAGCCGATCGGCATGTTCAGCGAGCGCGACGTGCTGACCCGCGTCGCCGATCACCTCGACGAAATCACCGATCGCCCGATCAAGGACTTCATGACGCCCGATCCGATCACGGTCTACGACACGGACACGCCGGCGCAGGTGCTCAACGTCATGGTGTCCGGCGGGTTCCGTCACGTGCCGGTCGTTGACGTTGACGAACGCCTGGTCGGGATCATCGGCGCCCGCCGCGTGACCGCCTACCTGCAGAAGTACTTCCCCGACGAAGTGGCCACCTGAACCGTGCCGGGGCCGCCATGCCCGGTCGATTGATCGTCATCACGGGCCCGTCCTGCGTGGGTAAAAGCCCCCTGCACCACGCGATGGGTCGCCTGCATCCCCAGCTTCACCAGCGACTGCAACCGGTCGTCCTGTACAACGATCGCGAACCCCGCCCCGGTGAAACCGACGGCGTCGACTATCACTTCCGCCCCCGGAAAGACATCCAGGCGTTGGCTGAAAATCCGAACCGGTACGTCGTCCACGAAGTGCGCGGCGACATGCAGGCGCTGGACGTGGTCGAGCTGGCCGGCATGCTCGAAACCGGCGATGCGATCTACGAAGGCAACCCGACCTTCGCCGCGACGCTCATCGACCACGAGGCATTGGCGTCGGTCGATCGGCTCAGCCTCTTCATCGCGCCGGTCTCGCGCGGGGAGCTGGCCGCGCTGCTCGACGCCGGCCAGGCCCGCCGGGCGATCGCCGACCTGATGCGCGGCAAGCTCCTCCGCCGCACGCAGCAACACAAGGGCCAACTCACCGACGCCGACCGGGACAACATCGAAACCCGCGCCGCCGCCGCGTACGACGAGTTGAAACTTGCCTGTCGTTGCGACCATGTCGTGCCCAACCACGATGGCGAGGATTCGGACCACTGGCATGTCGCCGAGGTGTTGCTGGGCGATGCGCGCCTCGCCACCGAGTCGGTGGTCGCGCTGATCGAAGGGCGCACCCCACCGCGCGAGGAGACCTGGCCGCATGGCCTGGTGACTTAGCGCAGTTCCGGTGCCAGCGCGGTTTCAGTTTCTCTGTAGCGTGCCACACCTTGCCCCTGCGGGCTCAAGGTGTGGCACCATAACGCTACGTTGCAAGTGAAACCGCGCTAAACGCAAACCTGCCGCCTCTTCCCATACAATCCCCCCATGGCCGGTTTCATGCAACAACTCGTCGCCGCCGGGC
>CAYYPN010000367.1:0-2681 GCA_964473545.1 uncultured Planctomycetaceae bacterium | reverse complement strand
TAAACCGGCCTCGCAAGATGCGCTCGCAGGCCTATTGAAGTCGGTCCGTGAAGGGGAGCTGCCGCGTTTCCTCAAAGAAGATGATTTCGCTGTAGCTTTGGCCGCCGAGTTGCACGCCGACCGAGCCCTGGGTCAGATCGCAGTAGCCGACGATCGCGCCGTCCTGGTAGAGCACGCCATAGCCGTGGGCCGCCCCCACGCCGACTGCGCCTTTGGTGACTTCGGGGAAGACGGCCCAGGCGATTGCCGTGCGGAAGAAATGTTCGTTCAGCGTGGGGTCGACGTTCTTGAATCGCTGCACGGTCTGGTCGGCCTTCATCTCCAGCACCGAGCGCTCCGCCTGGGTGCCCGGGGTGGTCTGGCAAGCGGCCAACATTGCCGTGGCGACAAACAGGAACCCGGTGATGGCAATACGCATGGCAGTCTCCTTGTCCGAAGGGTCTATGAGCGGTCCCGATCCGATGCCATCATATACCGCACCACGCGAACAAGGCCAACCACAACGACGAGATATGCAGGTTTACCGGTCGGTCGAGGATCAACGCGTCCGGCGACTCACCAATGCCCCGACGGACACCGCTCGCTCGCCAGCCGTGTTTTCAGATGCACCTGGCAACGGCATCGCCGACACCGACTCACCGGCGACAGCGTGTGCAGCCCCAGGTGGGTCAGGTTCTTCCGTCCCGTCGCCTCGTCGCATTCAGCACACACCCGCCGCCGTGCCTCGATGACCTCATCGTCCGCCTGGTCCAACCCGGCCATCGACCGCGGCGCTGCGATCGCTCCGTGGGCCAGTTGACGCAGGGTTTGTCTGAATTGTGCCAACGCCATCGCTCAAGCTCCCTTGGCGGCCCGCACCCTCCACGGCCGCCGCATTCTCTTCATCGGCAAGGTCTTCACACCACTTGTCGTGCGAATCGCCCCAATTCTGACTTATCCCATTTTTGAAGCGGGTGGCGTCGTTGGCGCGATGGAAGGCCGGAGCCGGTATGGCGCAGGTTGCCGTGCCGACCCGGCCGGCCAGCCGGCGCATCAGCGATCGATACGGCCAGGCGACCGCCATGGCGGTGAAGAACACAGTATCGAACGGCACATGGGCAAAGGCCCCCCAGACCAAACGTGGATTCGTGTTGCTGCCTCGGCGCGGGATCGTCGAACGCAGCAGGCCAGCGGGAGCCCCTGCGATTGCCCCGGGCCCTGGACGTGAGCTTCGGGGTTGGCAGGGGGCGCAGCCTTGACAGGGCGGGCCAGGCGGGGGTAGGCTGTTTTGCTTTCCAGCCTCGCTCATGCTGGTTTTGGAGGCCGAGCCCGCGCGCCTTGCGGGCCAGGGCAGGCTGGTCCAATCCTCGCCCAGGATGTGACACGATGCTACCGATTCACCGCACCAGTAAATCACGTCGCGGCAAACGCCGCTCTCACGACAAGCTGCGACCGGCGACGGCCGTGCTCTGCCCCAACTGCGGCTCGCCCAAGCTCCCCCATGCCGCCTGCACCAACTGTGGCTACGTGCGGCCGGGGCTGTCCCTGAAGTCTGATGAGGAAGCGTAGTCGATGCGGATCGCCATCGACGTCATGGGCGGCGACCATGCCCCCGATGCCATCCTCGACGGTGCGCTGGCGGCCCTGCCTTCGCTCGCCGACGAGGATCGCCTTGTCTTTGTCGGTGATGCGCAGATCATCCGCGACACCATCACCGAGCGCGGCCTGAAAAACGAAACCCGCTTCGATGTCGTTCCCACCACCGACGTGGTCGAGATGGACGAATCGCCCGTTGATGCGGTTCGCAACAAACCCGACAGTTCGATCGGCAAGCTCGGCTGGCTCGGGTCGACCCGCGCCGGCGACCAGCAGGTCGACATCGTCATCTCCGCCGGCAACACCGGCGCGATGGTCGCTGCGGCACAGATGTTCATGCGTCGCCTGCCCGGCGTGCATCGACCTGGTATCGCCATTACCATGCCGACCTTTTATGGTCCGCTGATCGTCTGCGACGTCGGCGCCAACATCGTCCCCAAGCCCCATCACCTGCATCAGTACGGCCACATGGCCGGCATCTATGCCCGCGAGGTGCACGGCATCGCCGAACCCCGCGTCGGCGTCCTTTCGGTCGGCGGGGAAGAGGGCAAGGGCACCGGTCTGGTGAAAGAGACCAGCAAGCTCATGAAGGCCGATGCCAAGCTCAACTACGTCGGCTACTGCGAAGGGCGTGACCTGTTCAACGGCAAGACCGACATCCTCGTGACCGAGGGTTTTACCGGCAACGTCGTGCTCAAGCTCGCCGAGGGTCTGGCCGAGGGGCTGTTCCGCACGATCGGACATGAGATTTTCGAATACGACCCGGAACTGGCGATGAAGTTCGAGCCGGTGGTCAAGAGCATCTGGGCCAAACATGACTGGCACGAATTCGGGGGCGCGCCCCTGCTGGGGGTGAGGGGCAACTGCGTGATCTGCCACGGGTCGAGCCAGGTCCGCACGATCACCGCCGCGATTCGTAACGCTGTTCACTACACCCGCCACAACGTCAACGACAAGATCGTCCAGGCGCTGGCCCAGGCCGATCAGGTTGCCGGTAAGGTCGCTCCATGACACAAGCCAAAGCCCGCAGACAAACCGGACCGGCCGGCGCCCGCATTGCCGGCACCGGCATGGAATCGTTCCTCAAGCTGGTGTCCAACGTGCGC
>CAYYPN010000366.1:621-2712 GCA_964473545.1 uncultured Planctomycetaceae bacterium | reverse complement strand
GCAGGTAGTAGCAGTACTGGCAATCGAGATTGCACAGCGCCCCCACGGGCTTGATCATCAGGGTGACGTTGGACGGCTTGATCACGGGTAACTGCGTCATGGCACAAAAGGTTAGGCTCTATGTTCAACAGGGTAAAGCCCCGCAGGTGTTCTACGCTGCCTCTTCGCCTGCGATCGCGTTGAAAGGCGAAGAGACAAGCCCCGTCGGTACGGCCGCTGTGTTCGACGGCGCGGGAGACGGCTTGGGTGTTTGCCAATTTCCGGGGGCGTGCGTATCGTCAGCGGTATGAACGCGGATACCACGCCCCAATCCTCCCCGGAAGCCGAGGTCGACCTCGCCGAGTCGACCGTGCTCATCGTCGACGACAACCAGCAGAACCTGGAGTTGCTGCAGGCTTACCTGGACGAGTTGCCGTGCACGATTCTGTCGGCCGCCGACGGGCTCGAGGCGATGCACATTGTCGAGCATGAGCCGATCGATCTGATTCTGCTGGACGTGATGATGCCGCGGATGAGCGGGTTCGAGGTCTGTAAAAAGCTCAAGGGCTCGCCCCGCACGCGGTCGATCCCGATCATCATGGTCACCGCCTTGAATGAACTGGGCGACATCGAGCGCGGCGTCGAGAGCGGGACCGATGACTTCCTGAGCAAGCCGGTCAAGAAGCTGGAACTGCTGACCCGGGTGAAGAGCCTGTTGCGGGTCCGCCACCTCAAGCGTGAACTCGACCGAACCCTGGCCTACATCCAGCGTATTGACGATGAGGATCAGCAGACCGCTGACGATCCTGAAGAATCGTGATCGCTGACACAATCCATCGCATCGTAACTCGGGAGCAGCAGATGCGACCCATCGTGTGGTTGACCGTGATGGCCGTGGTGATGATCGCCGCCGGCCCGAGCCTTGCCGCGAAAGTGCTGGAGGACCGCGTGGACCGTTCGATCGTGCAACTGGACAACGGCCTGGTCGTCATCGCCCAACGCATCCCCACCGTGCCCGTGGTCAGCGTCCAGTGCTGGATCAAGACCGGCTCGGTTTTCGAGCAGCAGCACAACGGCGCGGGCCTCAGCCACTTTCTCGAACATCTGGTTTCCGGCGGAACGACGACCACGCGGCCCGAATCCGAATCCAACGCCATCCTCGGCCGCATCGGCGCCCAGACCAACGCCGCGACCAGCCTCGACACCGTTCGCTACTACATCAACACCGCTGCCCAGCACAGCGAGACGGCCATCGACCTGCTCAGCGACTGGATGCGGAACAGCAAGATCACGCAGGCCGAGTACGAACGTGAACGGGACGTCATCCAGCGCGAGTTCGACATGGGCCGCGGCGAGGCCAACCGCATCTTCTGGAAACTCACCCAGCAGGCCCGCTACCGCGAGCACCCGGCCCGCCACCCGATCATCGGTTACCTCGACGAGTTCCTCAGCATCAGCCGCGACGAGATCTACGACTTCTACAAGACCATGTATGTGCCCAACAACATGGTCGTCGTCGTCGCAGGCGACATTGACCCCCGGAAGACTGTCGAACAGGTTCAGGCGCGTTGGCGGGACGCTGAGCCTGGCGCGTTGCCGGAGCTGGGCCTGCCGGACGAACCGGCGCGGGAGGATGTGAAACCTCTGACCGGCCACGCCGATATTGCCCGGACGCGGCTGCGACTGGCCTGGCCCGGTGTGAAGCTGACGGGCGAACACGACTACGCGCTCGACCTGCTGGCCCAGGTGCTCGGGCAGGGCGAGCTTTCGCGGCTCGTCCAGACCGTGCGCGACGACAAGCAACTGGTCACCAGCATCGACGCTTACAACTGGAGCATGTGGTGGGGCGAGGGCCTGTTCGGCATCGACGCGGTCATCGCCGACGGCAAGCTCGACGAAGCCCGCGAGGCGATCATGGCCGAGGTGCGGCGCGTCCGTGACGAAGGCGTGACCAAAGAGGAACTGTCCCGTGCCAAGGCCAAGACGCTGGCGTCGGCGGTGTACGCCGCCCAGTCGGCCGACGGCACGGCCAGCCGCATGGCCCGTGACTTCATCGCCACCGCGGACCCGGATTATCTCGATCGTTACGTCGATGCCGTCCAGCAACTGACC
>CAYYPN010000366.1:0-611 GCA_964473545.1 uncultured Planctomycetaceae bacterium | reverse complement strand
CCCCGCGGAACTGCAGGCCGCGGCCCGGGCGATCCTGCAGCCGGCCCGGGTCATCGAGGTTGCGCTCGAACCGGCCGAGGACCAGGTCGCCCAACTGGCCCGCCCCGAAATGCCCGAGCGGCAGTATCCCGACGAGCCGATCGATCTGAACAACAGCCACTGGGTGTCGCGCTACGAAAAGCTCGCCTCCGCGCGGCCGGCGCCCGAATCACCGACGGTCGAACCGATGGTCATGCACACGCTCGACAACGGTCTGCGTGTACTGATTCAACGTGACGATCGCTTGCCGCTCGTGGCGATGCACTGGTACCAGCTCGGCGGTCTGCTCGCCGACGAGCCCGGCCGTGAAGGCGTCGCCAACGCCACCGCCCAGATGATGATCAAGGGCGCCGGCGATCGCACCGCCGACCAGATTGCCGCGGCCCTGGAATCGACCGGGTCGAGGCTCAACACCAACTGCGGCAGCAACACGCTGTACGTCGCCGGGGCCAGCCTGACCGAACACTGGCGCGACACCGCGGCGCTCATGGCCGACGTGGTCACCCGGCCGACCTTCCCGGCCGCGGAATGGAAGACGATGAAGCCGCGCCTGCTCGCACAGATCGACGCGA
>CAYYPN010000365.1:0-2716 GCA_964473545.1 uncultured Planctomycetaceae bacterium | reverse complement strand
GTGACGACGACCGCGTCAACTACGTCGACCAGGCCTTGAGCGAACTGCTCAGCGGCCGCGACGTGAG
Organism: uncultured Planctomycetaceae bacterium; assembly: GCA_964473545.1. Classification (GTDB taxonomy): domain Bacteria; phylum Planctomycetota; class Phycisphaerae; order Phycisphaerales; family Zrk34; genus CAYWKS01. The sequence goes on along the minus strand of CAYYPN010000365.1, from coordinate 2,649 downwards.
CAAGTCGCAGACCAAGCCCTACGGTTGCTCGGTCAAGTACGGCGCCAGCAAGAGCGCCGACGCGGCCGACGCCTCGGACGACCACACCGCCCTCGCCTGCGGCGGCTCGTGCGAACCCAAGGGCGACGACAAGGACGACGAAGTCGCCTGCGGCGGCGACAAAGACAAGGACAAGGATGACGACAAGGTCGCCGGCGGCGGCTCCGACAAGCCCAAGGGCGACGATGACGACAAGAAGGAAACGGCGTAAGCACGACCTTCGGTCGCGACACCCATCCCCAAAAGCGAATAGCCCACAGGCATCATGAAAGCGCCCGCCGGCCTGCACCGGCGGGCGCTTTGTCTTGCGACGCGTCGTGCGAGGAACGTGCTTACGTATCTTCCGGCCCGCGCTGGCTGAACTGGTGGTTGAGCGCGAGCAGCGCCGACGGGTTGTCCCCGGCCAGTTCGATCAGACCGATCGCGCCGTTCATGACCTTCTCTTCCTCGACCTGTTCGTCGATGAACCACTTGAGGAACGACTGCGTCGGGTAATCATCCGAATCCAGGGCGAGCTTGTAGAGTTGATGGATCGACTGGGTGTTGGCCTGCTCCTGCTGGAGCGCGGTCTTGAACACGTCGAGTACCGTCTGGAACGTGGCCTTGGGTTTGTCCACCGCGGCAAGGTCGAGCTTGCCGCCGCGGTCAATCAGGTAATCGTACAGCCGTTGCGCGTGTTCCAGTTCCTCGGCCCGCTGGATCTTCATCCACGCCGCGAACCCGTCGAAGTTCTGGTCTTCCAGCCATCCGGCCATCGCCAGGTAGTTGTAGGCCGCGGCCATCTCGTGGTTGATCTGCTTGTTCAACGCGGTCTCGATCTTCTTAACCAGCTTCATGGCAAGCTCCCGTGGGTTTGTGCGAAGTGCGGATTGATCCCGTCAGGCAATGGTAGGCGCGCCCTTACGCCGTCCGCGCGTCGGGCTCGACATCGGGCGTGGCGGCGGCTTCGGCGTGGCCCATGAACAGGACCATGCACGCCCACAAGCACGCGATGATGTTCTGGATCGGCAACTGCAGCGGCGGCGGGAACAGGTACACCATGCTCACCGCCGGAATCCACACCATCCAGTTGCTCAACATCACCGGCAACACCAGTTGCCGATACCACCGCCCGCGCAACGCCCGACTCACCGGCGCCCAGCGAAACCCCTTGTTCGCCCACAGATACGGAATCACCGTCGAAGGGATCGCCCACACCGGCACGTAGACGAGCTGATCCACCACCACCTTCTTCACGATCGTCCACGGCTCGCGGTTGTCGCCGAACAACACCACCTGCAACCGATACAACAGGTCGACCTCCGCGCCCTTGCTGCCCCAGAAGATCAACAGAAACACCAACTGCCCCATCGCAAACGAACGACGTCGATCGGCACTGAGCGCCTGAAAGCAGAACGGCAGAAAACCGGCGAAGAACGCCAGCGCCGGGATCGAGTACCACAGTCCATACTCGGCCTTGACCGCGCCGACCCGGTCGAGCAACCCGCGCACGGGCTCGACGAAGAAGTAACCGAGCACGATCGCCAGCCCCACGCACCAGAGGATCACCCCCGGCAGCAGGTATGCCTTCATCGCCGCGATCCCCAGCGCCCAGGGGCTTCGGTCGTGCAACAACTTCGCCGGATCGGTCTGTTCCAGCGGCGTCGAGGCGTCGGTTTGTTCGGTGGATTCGGTCAAAGGCCGGGCATTGTAATGACCCCCGGAATATTCTGCGCCGCATGTCGGGGGGGAGGGGGGGGTGACCCGCGTCGCGCCCGGCGTACCGGGGATAACCTCGCGTACGTGCGAGACTTGCCGAATGGGCAAGCACGTCCGGGGACGTGTCAGTGTCATGTCAGGGCTGACATGGGCCGAAAAAATTTTACGCAAGCCAACCCGTGAACATGCAAGTGGTTAAGTCGTATTCGGGTTAGTCGGGTTGCCTCGGCTGCGCGCGCGGCCGAGGCGCATGAAAAGCCCACCCATGGCCATGGGTGGGCTTTGCTTTTCAGGGGTGGGCTTTGTTTTTTGAAACGCGTTATGCGCCGACGGTCTGCTTGTAGTAGTCGGGCAGGGGCTGGCCTTGGGATTGCCAGTGCTTGTTGACTTGGTCGGCCTTTCCGGCGGAGTTGAGCATGTGCAGCTTGCGTTTGACCATTTCGATGATCGCTTCGCGACCGGGGCCCAGGTATTTCCGGGGGTCGAACTCGGCGGGCTTGTTGGCGAAGGTCTCGCGGATCTTCGCGGTCAGCGCCAGGCGCAGGTCGGTGTCGATGTTGACCTTGCACACGCCGTACTTGCGGACGGCCTGGGCGATCTGTTCCTCGGGGACGCCCTTGGCGTTGGGCATCTCGCCGCCGAACTTGTTGATCAGATCGATGAATTCCTGGGGCACGCTCGACGAGCCGTGCATGACCAGCGGCAGGCCGGGGCAGGTTTTCATGATCTCTTCGATGCGGTCGAACGCGAGCTTGGCTTCGTGCTTGAACTTGAACGCGCCGTGGCTGGTGCCGATGGCGACGGCGAGGCTGTCGATGCCGGTGGCGTCCCAGAATTCTTTGGCCTGATCGGGCTTGGTCAGGTACTTCTCGACGTTCTCTTCAAAGTCGGCGGCGCCGACGACGTCTTCCT
>CAYYPN010000364.1:0-2718 GCA_964473545.1 uncultured Planctomycetaceae bacterium | reverse complement strand
TCCATCGCCGGCAGGAGGATCGACAGCAGCAGGGAGATGATGGCGACAACCACCAGCAACTCCACCAGCGTGAAGCCGCGGGTCGTTCGAGCCCCGTCAACGCAGCGGATTAAGCGTTTCATGTCGGTCCCGTCAGTGTATCCCGGTCCGCGGCCGGGGACAATGAATTTGGGGGGTGGAAACCAAAAACGGCGCGACGGTTTCACCCGCCGCGCCGCTGCGTTTCAATGGCCGGACGACGCGCCGATCGGCTATCGAACGTCGTCCGGCTTTGAAGGAGGAGGAATCAAGGTATCAGCGGCGGCGGCGGATCATCACCAGCCCGCCCAGGCCCAGCAGCGCCAGGCTGGCCGGCTCGGGAATGAACAGGGCGATATTGTTGCTCGATTCGCCATCGTCGTAGTCATAGACGATTTCGTAGCCGCCGGTAAGACCCGGGTCGTCGAACGTACCGGTCAGGCTGCCGTAGCTGGCGATGATGTAGGTCGTCGAGCCGTCGAGCGTGCCGACGATGTCGAGCAACGCGCCGTCGTTGAGGATCAACTCGCCGTTGACGATGAGTTTGTCACTGTCAGGGCCGGCGATTTCGATGGCGAGGGTCGAGCCACTCTGGAAGTTCGCGTCGTTGACGGTGGTCAGTTCGCCGATGCTGGCGCCCGGCGCGATGATGCCGCCGTCTTCGACGACGAAGCTCTTGACCGACCCGTTGCCGCCGAGCAGGGCGGTCTTGACGGTGACGTCGGAGTTATTGAGCGAGCCGTTGACGATCAGCGACCCGCCGCCGTTGGCGACGAGGGTGTCGCTGCTGGTGGTGCTGTCGCCTTCGAGGATGAGCGTGCCGCCGCTGAATTTGCGGATGGAGCGGCTGCCGATGTTGGCGTGGAGGGTGGCGGTGGTGTCGTCGCTGACGCGGATTTTGCCGCCGCTGCCGACGCCCTGGATGGTGCCGGTGTAGGTGGAGGTGATGGAGCCGGTATTGCCGCCCGAGCCGAATGTGAGCGTGTTGCCGGTGTTTTTGAAGTCGATTTTGTTGGCGAAGGTGCGGTCGTCGCTGCCGTCGCTGGACAGTTTGCCGTTCCAGCCGGCCTCGATGTCAGCGGTGCCGAGGACGTTGCCGGCGCCGAGGAACATCGCCCCGTCCTGAAGCGTGATACTGCCGGAGAAGGTGGCGTTGTTGCCATCAAGCGTGAGGTTGATGCTGCTGTTGGCGATGAACAGGTTGCCGGTGCCGGAGAGGTCGTTCGACAGGGACGCATCCCAGTCACTGCCGATGAGCAGTTGGGCGCCCGAGGCGATGTGGATGGCGGCCGAGCCGAAGGCGTTGTGGTCCTTGTATCCGGTGGCGATTTTGCCGTTGTTGATGTTGATCGTGCCGCCGAGGCCGCCGTTGCCGCCTTCCAGCGTCAGCGTGCTGCCGCCGTTCTTATTGAAGCCCTGCGTGCCGGCGAGGCTGCTGAAGATCGCCGTGTTGGTATGGGTGGTGATCGACGGGGTGCTGTCGGTGGCTTCGAGCGTCAGCGTATTGTCCTTCACCTCCCAGTTCGAGCCACCGTTGGTGTCAGCGAAGATCATGTGGCCGATGGTCAGGTCCTGGCCGAGGGTGAGGGTGCGGTTGGCGGTGAGATCGACGGTGCTGAAATCGGCGGTGGCGTTATTGCCTTCGGCGACGATCCCGCCGGCCCAGGGGCTGGTGACGGCCGGGGCCCAGGTGTTGCTGTCGTCCTCAAGCCAGGTGCCGTCGGCGGCGAACGAGGCCTGCGACGCGATCGCGATCATTGCGACCAGGGCCAGGGTGATAGTGAAACGTTGGGTTGCCATGCTCAGTCCTCCATCAGAAGTGGGATGTGATTTTACGGGTCAGTTTTCGTGCAACTGGAATTGATACAGTGGGTTACATGCGTTCAATGTCCCAAGCGTCCCCGGTGTCCTGGCGTTGAGATCATTGTTTACCGTACGCCAACGCGGTTAAGCGTTTCATCTGACTGGGGGAAGTATACCACCACTTTTCAGGCTGGCAAGTTTTTCTGCCGGTTGTTCGTCAAAAAATGTGCGACGACCTGTGCGGGCGGAGCCGAGCGTCCGGGGCCTTATCCCACCGGGCCCCGTTCCGGGCCGGCGGCTGGGTTCCGGGCCTCTGTCCCCTCGATGCGCCCCCGGCGGGGGTGCGACCGACCGGGTTTGCCGCGGCCGGAGACGTGCCTTGTCCGCCGGTTGCAAAACATCGCTTACAGGTCTACAGTCTGCCCTTTACCCGCCGCACGGGATGCTGCGGTGAGCGACCCCCGGTAAGATAAGAAAGGCCTCGGTAGCCAGGGCAAATGGATTACGCCTTTTACATCGCATCGGTGCTCGGCGCGCTGGCGGTGTGGCTGTTGATGCCCGCCGCCAAGCCCCGGCCCCGGATGCTTGGCGTCCTCCTCGGCCTCGCGGCGCTGGGCGGGCTGCTCGTCTGGCTGCTTGGCAAGGTCCCCGCCGACCCTTCCGGGGGTTCCGGGGGGGGGCCTGATCCTTTCTATTATGTCTTCACGCTTATCGCCGCCGTCTCCGCCGTCCGGGTCATCACCCACCCCCGACCGGTGTACTCGGCCCTGTTTTTCGTGATGGTCGTGCTGTCGGCATCGGGGTTGTTCATCATCCTCGAAGCCGAGTTCATGGCGTTTGCCATGATCATCATCTACGCCGGGGCGATCCTGGTGACCTACCTGTTCGTGATCATGC
>CAYYPN010000363.1:0-2722 GCA_964473545.1 uncultured Planctomycetaceae bacterium | reverse complement strand
GTTCCGCCAGAAATCCAGATCGCGCAGGGTCGGCTGGCATTCGATCGAAGTCTGATCCGGGGCGCTTCGCAGCGGCTGGAAGTGGGCCTTGCCGATCAGTTGCGTGGCGTAGCCGGCCTCGCTGAACATCGCGCCGACGGTGGGCTCGGCTTCGTCGAGCTTGGTGCCGAGCGACCACGCGCCGTGATGCGAGGGGTACTTGCCGGTGATGAGCGTGGCCCGGCTGGGCGTGCAGGTCGGGTTGTTGCAGTATGCCCGGGTAAACCGGGTGCCTTTGTTGGCGAGCCGATCAAGGGCCGGGGTTTTGAGCCTGGGGTTGATGCAGCCGAGCGTGCTGTAGTGCTGCTGGTCGGAGGTGATGAGCAGGATGTTGGGCCGATTCGCTGTGGTGGTATTCATGGTCCGGGCCACGATAGCAACTCAGGCGGTCACGTCCAGCCCCCGGAAACGCGCCGGTTGCGGTGGCGTGTCAACGCGCCAGCGGCAGCGTGACCTCGACGCTGCGCGTGGCCGGGGCCAGGCACGCCTGGTCGTCGCACGCCTGGAAGCTGACCTCGATCGTGGCCGAAACCGAATCGGTCGCACCGCTTTTGATGGTCATCGGCACGATGATCGTCACGTCGCCTTCATACACCGGCAGTTCCACGCCGAGCACCTGGTCGCGCACCTTCCGGGGGTCGGGCCAGCGCGGGTCGGCGGGTGTGACATGGTCGCCGCGGACCGTCAGGGCGGTCGGCTTGATGCGGTCGGTGTCCGGCGACGGGCCGTAGATGTGGTACGGCTTGTCGATGGTCAGCGTCACGTGCAGTTCGACGGTCTGACCCGGCGCGGTGGGGCCGTCGGGCGGCGCGACCTCGATATGCACCGGGCCTTCGTCGTCGACCATCCGTTGCAGCTCGGGTGTGTTCTGCAGGACCGTCAGCGCGTGCAGCAGGCTCTCGTTGCCGTGCGGCTGGTTGGCCATGGCCCCGGCGAACGCGGCGAGCGTGGCGTGGGCGGTCGGCGCGTAGCGCGGCTCGCCGGTGAGTCGCGCCAGTCGCAACAGGGCCCGGGCTGCCGAACCGTTGGGCTCGGGCGTGTTGCCGCCGCCGCCGGTGTTCCTTGTGCGCGGCAGGCGATCGTCGTGACCCGCGGCGGTGTAGTAGAACCCACCGCCTTGCGCATCGCCGAAGCGTTCGATCATGCCCTCGGCCAGGCGCGTCGCTTCGTCGAGCCAGCGCCGGTCGCCGGTCGCTTCGTGCAGGCTGACCAGGCCGTTGATGAACCAGGCGTCGTCGTCGAGATAACCCGGGCCCGAGGTGTGCCCGTTGCGCCAGGCGCGTTGCAGCCGGCCGGCATCGTCGGTCATGTGTTCGAGAACGAATGTCGCCGCGGCGGCGGCCGAGTCGATGTAGCGCGGCTTGTCGAGCTTCCGGCCCGCATCGGCCAGAGCCTCGATCATCAGCCCGTTCCAGCCGGCGAGAATCTTGTCGTCGATGTGAGGCCAGATGCGATCGTTGCGGCGATCCAGCAGCTTCGCACGCATCCCGGCGAGTCGCTCGCGCAACGACGCGGCATTCATGTCACGTTCGGCGGCGCAGGACTCGATCGACCGCGGCAGGTGCGGGATGTTCGTCCCCGTCGCCCGGCCCGAGGATTCCTCCGACCAGTTGCCCGACTCGTCCATGCCGTAGATGTCGATGAACAACGCCGCATCGTTCTCGCCGAGCACGTCGCGGATCTCGTCGGTGGTCCAGACGTAGAAGCGGCCTTCTTCGCCCTCGCTGTCGGCGTCGATGGCGGTGAGGAACCCGCCATCATCGTGCGTCATCTCGCGGCTCAACCACGTGTGGATGTCATCAACCACCCGCCGGCAGTGGGCGTCGTCGAGCAGGACCGCCGCGTCGGCGTAGACGCCCAGCAGTTGGGCGTTGTCGTAGAGCATCTTTTCAAAGTGGGGCACGAGCCAGTGCCGGTCGGTGCTGTAGCGATGGAATCCGCCGCCGACGTGGTCATGGATCCCGCCGCGGCGCATGGCGTCGAGCGTGTCGATGATGAACTGGCGCGCGTCGTCGTTGCCGGTGCGTTCGACGTGATCGATCGCCAACCTCAAGACACCGTGCGGCGGGAACTTCGGCGCGCCGCTCAGGCCCCCGTGCTCGACGTCGCGATGTTGCATGAACCGCGCGAGCGCATCATCGGCCAGGTCGGCCTGCAACTCGCCCGCGGCCATCTCCATCTGCCGCAACTGGTCCATCGCACGCACGATCGCCTCGGCGTTACGCTCGATGTCGTCGCGGCCGCTGTCCCACAACTCGGCGATGCGCGTCAGCAACTGCACGAACTGCGGGCGCGGGTAGTACGTCCCGGCGTAAAACGGTCGCCCGTCCGGCAAAAGCCACACGCTGTTGGGCCAGCCCCCGGCCCGCGGCATGCCCTGCAAGGCGAAAAACGCCTGCGTCGCCAGCATGTACCTCGCATCGACGTCCGGCAGTTGTTCCCGATCCACCTTGATCGACACGAAGTGCTCGTTGAGCACCTTGGCCACCTCGTCGTGCTCGAACGACTCGTGGGCCATGACGTGGCACCAGTGACACGTCGAATATCCCACCGACAGGAACACCGGCTTGTCCTCCCGGCGGGCGCGCTCGAACGCCTCGTCCGACCATTCCTGCCAGTGCACCGGATTGTCCGCGTGCTGTTGCAGGTAAGGGCTGGTGCTCTGGTCGAGTTGGTTGGTCAT
>CAYYPN010000362.1:0-2734 GCA_964473545.1 uncultured Planctomycetaceae bacterium | reverse complement strand
GGATGAAGTTGGCGGCGATCGGCTGGCCGAACTCCACCGCCGCGTAGGGCATGTCACCTTCCTGAGCCCACCGCATCGGCCAGTCCTCGCGTTCCTGAAGCGGCGCGAGATTCGTATAGACGTTGGCGGTGGCGATATCGAGGATGTTGCCGTCGGCGTGGGAGAAGACCAGTCGCGTGCCGTCGACCTGCTTTGTCAGTTCGCTCGCTCGGCGCAGAACACCGGCTTGGGGATGGTTGTAGTCCTGGCGCTGGCCCATGGTATGGGGGTGGATGCCGTCCAGGGGGTTGAATGTATTGTGCCCGATGATCCAGGCCAGGATCGAGGGATGATCTCGGTAGTGTCCGAGGAACCAGTCGACCTCGCGCTGATAGGCCGCTTGCACCTCAGGGTTGTCGTGGAAGTGTCTGCGGATGTCCAGAACATTGGGTGAAGGCATGAGCAACCCGACGCCTTCGAGATCGGCCTGCTCGATCAGGCGACCGTCCAGAATCGGCGTTTCCTGTCGATCCCGCCACCAGAGGTTCGGGCTGGCCTGCTGGTAAAACACGCTGGCGCCCAGCAGGCGGTAGAGGCGCATCTCGTTGGGGTTCGTGCCGGTGCCGATGCCGTGCAGGCGGAATCGCGTTGGCTTGCCGTTGATCAGGATGTCGCGCCCCTCGGTCCAGATCTCCCGAAATCCGAAGCGGATCGGACCGGTTTGATCCATGATCCTTTCGTTGCGACGCACGACGACGTTAACGGTGTAGAGATACGGCGCGCCCAGTTGCCAGGGGACTGGATCAGCCCAGTCGCTCGACAGCGCATAAACATGATCGCTGTCTCCGACGGAACTGGACTTGAGCGTCAGGACCGCGTTGCCCGTGGCATCGCGGACGACAGCCTCGACCGAAGCGCCGCCCTGGAACCCTATGGTTTGCACATCGATGTCGAGCTTCTTCTTGCGCCAGGACGGCTGGATGAACACGTCACGGACGTATCCTTGCCCGGGGCGATACTGCAGGGTGACCGGCGCCGTGATGCCCAGTGCCCAGCGTGACATGGACAGACCGCGCAGGGAATGTTCCCGTGTGATGTAGCGCAGCACATCCTCTTCGAACCCGCGGCTGATGCCGTGGTAGTCGCGCGTGACATAGACCCACATTTCATTCTGCTCACCAGGCTTGATCGCCTTAGTGATGTCGACCGTCCCTCCAGGGCGCAGTTGCTCGTCGACTCGCCGACCGTTGACAAACACGATCGCATCACCGGCCAGGCGTCGAAACTCGACGAGCACGCGATGGTCCCGTGCCTTGGCGGGCACATCAAAAGTTCGACGGAACCACAAGCGATGGACGTCGGATCGTTGGGTCTCGTCGACCCATGGAGCCGACCGTTCCAACTTCATCGAACGCCAGTCGTTCAGTTCACCGGCCACCCATTGGTCGGCCCCGGGTGACTGGCCGGGGTCGGTCGCGGGTTGCACCTGCCAGTTATCGTCCAGGGGCACTTCCCATCGCAGGTTGTCCGCACGAGCCAAGCCGACCATGGACAGCAGGATAAGGGTTAGCACAAGGCGAGAGGGCAATCGGAGCATGAGTTGGATCCTGTTTGTCGCCGACGCGCAGCGACATGCGGGCAATATGGCAAGAAGTTATCGCAGTTTTGACCAGGGAAACTGCTTTAGGTCATCGGTAGGAAACGGGTAGATGTAGCCGGAACCGCCTTCCACCCCGTACCGCGTTCCAGCCGGACCATCCATCGCCACGGAACGGACGTTGCCTCCCACGAACAGCATGTTGACATTTTGTCCATGCTGGGCGTAGAAGTTCTGATTCCAGATCGTCGTATAGAATCGCGAGTGGCCATCGGCCCAGGCGAACATCTCGGAGGGCTGGCGAATCTCGAACACCCGCGGAATCGTGCGGCTGCGATCGGACCAGGCATAGATCGAATACTCAGATTTGCCGGCGTCAAAGATCGCGTTGACGGTATAGCTGGTGATGGACAGCGGCGTGGGCGAAATCGGTTCGGTCGGATGTTGCCAGTAGGTGGCGTTGGATTCCCAGATGCCCCACTTGCGCTCGTCGGAAGGACAGTAGATCGACGTCTTTCGCTTTTCCCGAACCTGGGCCATGTAATACTTGGCGAAGCCCTGAACGTTGTTGCACGAGTCGTTGACGTCGTAAATCTTCATGCTCGGCATCGCCGCGTCGAAGTCCTCGGCGTAGTAAGCCAAGCCCAGCCCGGCCGCCCTGAGGTTGATCTGGCAAACCACGGATCGCGCTGCCTCTCGGCCTTTTTGAAGCGCCGGCAAGAGGATGCCGATCAACAGGGCGATAATGGCGACGACGACCAGCAACTCGACCAGCGTGAAGCCTCTCGCACGAGTAAGGCCAGTCATCGCGGCAACCGGTGATAATGTCTCGGCTGGTTCGTGTTGCTTTTGCATGGTGGCGCCTCTCCTTCGGAGGATTGCGAGCTCAGCGTTGACGTAGGAGCACACTCCCACCGGCCAGAATCAGCACGCCTGCCGTGCCTGGCTCGGGCACCATCGCAATGGAAACACCCAGAATATGAAGGCGCCCGGTCCCAGAGGTTGGCACGATCGTGATCGTACGAATCTGCGTATCGTCAAAACCCAGGACGCTTAGATCGAAGATTGCTTCGGTAAGATATCCATCGGAGTCTTCCACACCACTCATCGCGTAATTGCGGAAATCGTAGGGGCCTGCGTAGCCATCGAAAGCGGCCG
>CAYYPN010000361.1:0-2734 GCA_964473545.1 uncultured Planctomycetaceae bacterium | reverse complement strand
GGCCCAACGTCGCCCAACCCCGCTAAACCCTCGGCCACGGGTCCTCCCTGGCGATGGCTTCATGTGATGGCGGTGGGAACCGTCGCCATTGGGGACTGACTTTCCTTCGTGAGAAATAATCGTCTCTCCGGCGGGCATACCCCCGGTAGGTGTCAGTCTTTTGATCCCGATCAGGTACAAAAGTGATGCGCCATGGATCAGCGTAGCCATCCAGGCCCACAAGAACAGCGTACCAATACCCGTTCGGGTATGATATTTTTTGATATTGTCTGCAATCTGGCCGATGATACTGGCGTGCTTGGACGAAACGTACCCGATCAGGACCATGTGCATGGAACTCGCCGCTGACATCACGCGCCTCCGCAAGGCCGCCGGGTTGACCCAGGCGGAACTGGCCGAACGCGCCGGCGTCGGCCTGCGGTTCGTGCGCGAACTGGAACAGGGCAAGCCGACCGTTCGACTCGACAAGGTTCAGCAGGTACTCGACCTGCTTGGCCACGAACTGCACGTGAGGTCCAAACGATGAGCCGCCAGGCCCACGTCTACTACCGCGACCGGCTTGCGGGCACGCTCACCGAACTGTCCGGCGGCGGCTATCGCTTCATCTACGATCCAACCTACCTCGCCGACGGCCCGGCCATCTCGTTGACGCTGCCGCTGCAAGCCGAGCCGTTTGAGTCATCCGTGTTGTTCCCGTTCTTCGCCGGCCTTGTGCCTGAGGGTTGGTACCTCCGCATCGTCGCGCCGACGATCAAGGTCGATGAAACCGACACCTTCGGCCTGCTCCTGCACACCTGCGGCGACTGCATCGGCGCGGTGAGTCTGCGACCTGTCCAGCCGGAGGAGGTGACGGATGGCGATTGACTACGACGCCAAGACGCTCCGCGCCATGTTTGGCAAGCCGATCCGGCCGACCATCGCCGTCTCGTCCACCGAGATCGCGCTCGAAGCGCAGAAGCTGGCCGGCAAACTCAGCATCTCCGGCGTCCAGCCCAAGCTGTCGATGCGTCTCGAGGGCAATGCACTGGTGCCGGTGGCACGCGACGGACAGTTCATCCTCAAGCCGCAAACGCAGGATTTCGCCGAGTTGCCGCAGAACGAGTACCTGTGCATGACGATGGGCCATCGATTCGGCCTGCGCACCGCGCCGTGCCTGCTGCTCGAACTGTCCGACGGCACCCCGGCTTACCTGGTCAAGCGCTTCGACCGATTCAAGAAGGGCCGACGCATCGAGAAACTCGCCTGCGAAGACATGCATCAGATTCTCGGCGGCCCGGACAAGTACGCCGGCAGTCACGAACAGATCGCCGCCGCCATCCGTGAACACTGCACCTTCGCGCCGCTCGAACTGCAACGGTTGTTCGAGTTGACCATCTTCAACTTCGCCATCGGCAATGGCGACGCCCACCGCAAGAACTTCTCCCTGCTCACCAGTGAAGACGGCACCATCGCGCTCAGCCCCGCCTACGACCTGGTGTCATCCCGCCTCACCATCCCCGCCGAGAGCGATGAACTGGCCCTGACGGTCAACGGCAAACGCAATCGCCTGCGTCGCGCCGACTTTCTCGCCTTTGCCGAGCACTGCGGCATCGCGCCTGCGTATTCCCAACGCAAACTCGCCGACCTGCTCGCCCTTCACGAAACGTTCAACGAGGTAACCGCCGCGTCGCAACTCAGCGCCGACCTGCGCGAGGGGTTGACCGGCCTACTCGCCACCCGCCTCGACCGCCTGCAGTGATTGTGACACCGCCTGGGCCGCATGGATTCCTTACCGCCGGCTCCCACGTGTCATGACTGCCTCAGTCCGAATTCTTCGGCGCGTCGTGCTTCGCTGCCTGCTCACGATTCCATTGATCCAGCAGCCATGCGGCCAGCACCTCGCTGCGGCGCTCCCATCGTTCCTTGGCCTCGGGCGAGGGCTCCTCATACCGGACAGTCATCGTGTAGCCAGCCACCTTCTCTGTGATAATCGGCTCGTCTTGCTCTGCCATCGCATCGCTCCTGATAGATGGGCCTGCAACGCATTGTTGCACGTTCTGTGGTGCCTGACATCACGTGGTCATCGCCACGCACGATCTGTAATTGACGTCAGACGCCAGTGACTGTCAAATAGGTGGGTCGTACACGTGCGGCGAAGTCGTATGCACCGCCGAAATCGTATCAATGATCCTTTTGGCGTCGCGCGCATTTCGCAGGGGGCTTGATGTCCGCAGACTATTCAAAGGTGCATCGGCTACTGCGGCTTCTTATGCACATGCAGCAAGGGCGGGCGGGCAACGCGACGGCGCTGGCGGCTGACTTGGGGGTGACTGAGCGCACCGTATACAGAGACCTGGCGATCCTGACGGATCTTGGCGTACCGCATTATTTCGACGAAGAAGCCGACGGTTACCGAATCCGACGCGACTTCTTTCTGCCGCCAGTGCATCTGTCCGCCGGTGAGGCCCTGGCACTGTTGGCGCTGGGTGAATGTGTCGGCCGAACCGAACAGATCGCGATGACCGGACCGGCCGCCACCGCAATCGAAAAAATTCGCACCCAACTGCCCGCCAGCGTCATTGACCAACTCGGCGATGTCGATCAGCACATCAACATCCAGTTGCCCGCATCCGGTCCGGCTGCGGAAGCGATCCAAGACGTATTCAGCCACGTTCAACACGCCATTCGCAATCGACGCGCCCTGCGGTGTCGGTACGAATCGCTCAACAACGATTCGGACAGTGATGAGTTTCTC
>CAYYPN010000360.1:0-2769 GCA_964473545.1 uncultured Planctomycetaceae bacterium | reverse complement strand
CTTTCAGGTAACGGCCCGCCCCGCAGATCGTCCCGCCGGTGCCCAGCCCGACCTACGCCCAGGCCCATCCCGAAGCGCATCTCAAGTCCGAAGCCTGGTACATCGTCACCGCCCAACCCGGCGCCGTCATTTACAAGGGCGTCCAGCCCGGCACCACCCCCGCCCAGTTCCGCCAGGCGATCGAGCAAAACACCGTCGAAGACCTGTGCATCGCCATCGCGGTCAAGCCCGGCGACATCCACTACCTGCCCAGCGGCACGTGCCACGCACTCGGGGCCGGCATCCTCGTCGCCGAAGTCCAGACGCCCAGCGACACCACCTTCCGCGTTTACGACTGGGGCCGGGAGGGCCGCGAGCTGCACATCGAACAGGCCCTGCAATGCATCGAGTTCGGCCCCGCCGACACCGATCGCTACCAGCCCAACACCCGCAACGACCGCGATCAGACCACCGTCGAAAACCTCGTCCGCTGCGAATACTTCGCCATCGATCGCGTCACCCTCACCGCCGGCTACACCCAGGGCCTTGTCCACAGCGAACCGACCGTCTGGATGATCCTCGACGGCGCCGGCCAGTTCACCTGCGTACACGACGATGCCTCAGCCCAAACCGCCCGCTTCGCCCAGGGCGAAACCTGGCTCCTGCCCAGCTACATGCTCCAACCCAACGTAGAAGTCGAACAGGACACGACGTTGCTGGAAATCACGTTCCCGCAAGCCATGGGCGATCTGCTGGCGTAACTGATGAAGTAAGAAGGAGGAAGGGAGAAGGGAGAAGGGAGAAGGATGAAGTAAGAAGGCAGAAGTAAAGAACAACCCACTTCAACTCCGCGCTGGTTCGACGGTCCCAACAACCACCGCACTTTCACGCCGGTTCTGAGTCCGAAGGACGAAGAGCCGGATCCCTTCTTCCTTCCTCCTTCTTCCTTCTTCCTTCTTCCTTCTGCCTTCTGCCTTCTCCCTTCTCCCTTCTTCCTTCTTCCTTCAACTTTACTTCGCCGCCGCGTCGATCTGATGCTGGTGGCTCGTCCGGTTCGACCCGTCCATGTCGACGGTGACGAGGAACAGGTTCTTGCCCGCGGTGCCGTAGACGGCCCTGCTGGCCAGGTAATGCACGGTGTCGTTGTCCAGCCAGCCGGGGTAGATGTCGGTGTCCCGGCCGAACCCGGCGCCGACCTTGGCCGCGGCGTCCTCGGCGAGCGTGTGCGCCCCGGCGAGCGTCGGGCCGGTCACCTGCAACGTCAGCAATCCATCATCTTCGTCGCCACCGAGCAGCACGCGCTGCCCGTCCGGCGACCAGATCGCGTAGGTCACCCCTTCGGGCCCGGCCTTCGCCTCGCCGCCGGCGATGTCCAGCAAAAACACGCGCGGCTCGGCGTCGTCCTCGATCGCCACCTCCGCGTCCCCCTTCACGTACGTCACCGCCGTGAACAGCAGCTTCGTCCCGTCCGGCGAGATGTCCATGAACACACCGTCCGGACCGACCACCGTGCCCAGCAACTGCGCCTGCTTGCCCGACAGGTCGTACGTGACGATCTGGCCGGTGTACAGGTCGCTTTCCTCGTCCTTGCTCAAAAGGTGCAGCGCCAGCACGCCCTTACCGTCCGGCAGCCAGCGGTGAATCACGCTCACGTCGCTCGCCACGTCGGTCGTCGTGCCGTCGGCGAGGTTGACGAGTTTGAGTTCGGGCATGTTCTGCTCGAACGTCTCGGACTGCTTGTCGGCCACGCGCGACAGGGCGATGTGCTTGCCGTCGGGCGCGACGGTGGCGTAGGTGACGTTGCTCGCCGAGTGGACCTGGCGCGCGCCGCCCTTGGGGTCGACCACGGTGAAGTTGAACGACCCGCCGCCCATGCCGCCGCCCCCACCGGCCCGGACGAGCAGCATCGCTTCGCTGTTGGGGATGTACATGGCGAACGCCGGTTCGCCGCCGTCGCCCGTGGCGACCTGCGCCGCTTCGCCCGTGGCCGGGTCGTACTGGAAAAGTCCCTCCTGCCGCGGGATCAGCATCTGGCCGTTCGGCGAAACGTCCAGCTCGATCGGCAGGCAACCGGTCAACGCGATCATCACGGCCGCCGCGGCGAGCATCGTCATCTTGCGAAGCATAACCAGACCCCTGAGCAGAAGGTTCATGTGTTCCGCATGGACTCTATCGCCCGCTCCCCCGCCTGGCAACACCGCAGTCGCCTTCTGCCTTCATCCTTCTTCCTTCTTCCTTCTCCTATTTCCCCCACCCCCTTCTCTCCGATAGCATACCCTTTCACCCCCGGGCTCATCCCAAGGAGTAACCCCCGTGCGCGATCCCCGACTCGACAAACTCGCCGACGTCATCGTCCGCTACTCCACCGGCGTTAAAAAGGGCCAGCTCGTCCGCCTGCACGGCGACCCGGTGGCCATCCCCCTGCTCGAAGCGATCTACGAAAAGTGCCTTCAGGCCGGCGCTCATGTGAACTTCCAGTGCGCGCCCGATTCCTTGCGCGACATCTTCTTCGAGCACGCCACCAAGGCCCAGCTCGAACACGTCTCGCCCATCGCCCGGTACACGATGAAGACGATCGACGTGAGCATCGGCCTGTGGGCCGAGACGAACACCAAGGCGATGAGCAACGTCGACCCGAAGAAGCAGGCCACGATGAGCGCGGCGCGCAAGCCGATCATGAAGACGTTCATGCAGCGGGCCGCGTCCGGCGAGCTCAAGTGGTGCGGCACGCTCTATCCCACCCAGGCCAGCGCCCAGGACGCCGAGATGAGCCTGCGCGAGTACGAGGAC
>CAYYPN010000359.1:0-2770 GCA_964473545.1 uncultured Planctomycetaceae bacterium | reverse complement strand
GAACGTGTCCACGTACCCGTCCTGCAGCAGGTAGCACGGCTTCTGCCAGCCGAAGATGTTGTACGTCGGGTTCCCCCACGGCGTGCACTCGTACTCGCGCCTGCCCATCAGGAACTCGAGGAACAGCGGCGACTGGTTGAACACCCACCGCTTCTTGCGGTTGCTCAACAGCGTGTCGAACATCTCCTGCGTCTGCTTGCGCTCGCGCAGGAAGCTCTTCTGGTCCGGGGCCTTGGGGTAGGCGTAGCCGGGGCTGACCATGCAGCCTTCGACGCCCAGGTCCATCATCTCGTCGAAAAAGTCGCGCACGCTGTTGGGGTCGAACCCGTCGAACAGCGTCGTGTTGGTCGTGACGCGGAAGCCGGCGTTGACGGCCTGGCGGATCGCGGTCGTCGCCTTGCGGAACGTGCCCTCACGACACACGGCAAAATCGTGATGCTCCTCCTGCCCGTCCATGTGGATGCTGAAGGTCAGGTACTTCGTGGGCGTAAACCACTTGCCGTCCAACGCCTCCTTGAGCTTCAGGGCGTTGGTGCACAGGTAGATGTACTTGCGGCGCTTGACCAGCTCGTCGACCAGCTCGCGGATGTGGGGATACAGCAGCGGCTCGCCGCCGGGAATCGACACCATGGGCGCGCCGCATTCGTCGACGGCCCGCAGCGCGTCTTCCAGCGGCAGGTCACGCTTGAGGATGTGCGCCGGATACTGGATCTTCCCGCACCCGGCACAGGCCAGGTTGCACCGGAACAAAGGCTCGAGCATCAGCACCAGCGGATACCGCTTGTTGCGGCGCACATAACGCTGGCCGATCACGTACTTGGCCACGGTCCACATTTGCGAAACAGGTACACCCACGGGTGAGTTTCCTTCCCTATGACGATTCAGGCTCCCGAGCAATCGGGTCATCGTATCCGCGCGGGTGTGTGAGATAAAGTGGCCGCATTGGCCCTTTCCGGGGTCACCCATATAATCCGCCCCACGTCACCGCTCGGATGAGCCTATGAACCAGGGACCGCTGGCCGGTAATCGGACGGATGCGACCGATGAGCAGCTCATCGATCGTTATCGCGTGGGCGATCACGAGTCATTCACCGCGTTGATCCAGCGGTACCAGACGGAACTGTTCCACTTCCTCATCCGCTTCACCGGCCGCCGGGCCACGGCCGAGGACGTGTTCCAGGACACGTTTCTGCAGGTGCATCAGTCGATCGAGACCTTTGACACGTCGCGGCGGTTCAAGCCGTGGCTGTTCACCATTGCCGCCAACAAGGCGCGGGATCACCTGCGCAAGCGGGCGCGGCGTCCGGCGGCGCCCTTGTCGGCCCCGCTGGATGGGCAGGAGGACGGCCGCAGTTTCGCCGATCTGCTCGAGGCGGATCTGCCGATGCCGGAGGATGAATTCGCCGAGGCGGAGCTGGCCGAGCGGGTCAAGCAGGTCGTCGAGAACCTGCCCGACCACCTGCGGGAGATCCTGCTGCTCGCGTATTTTCAGCAGTTTTCGTACAACGAGATTGCCGACGTGCTGGGGATCCCCCTCGGGACGGTCAAGAGCCGGCTTCATACGGCGGTGCGGGCGTTTGCTAAAAAGTGGAAATCGGCGAACCCGGAGGCGGACAACACGTAAAAGCTGTGGAGCGACAGATCGACGCCGCCGCCCGGCAAGGCGATTTCACGCCTCCCGCGGGCGAAAACATGCGGTTTGACGAGACGCCAATGCGTAAGGGATCGACGATCGACCATGGACGAGTTGCAATCAGATAACCTGCCGCCGACCGATCGCCAGGCGATCGACGCCCTCGTCGACGCCGGCATGGACCTCGATGCGGTCGACCCGGCTCACCGTGAACGGGCGGGCCAGGTCCATCGTGTCATGCAGTTGCTGGATCACCTGCCGGCCGAAGCGCCGGGGGACCTGCTGGCCGAGCGGACGATCCAGGCCATCGAGCGGGCGAAGCAGGCCGAGCACGCCAGCCAGCGGGCCACCGCGATCGGCGGCGGGGCGGTCGGGCGACCCATGCGATGGGGCGAGATCGGCGCGGTCGCCGCCATGCTCATCGTCAGCCTCTCGCTGGCCATGCCCATGCTCGCCCGCCACCGGGCCTCGGCCCAGCAGGCCGCCTGCCAGTCCAACCTCGCCACCGCCGGGTTCGGCTTCGCCAGCTACGCCCACGACAACGCCGGCGCCCTGCCCTCGGTCAAGAGCAAGCCCGGCGACCCCTGGTTCCACCACAACACCTTCGACGAACGCGGCAACACCCAGTCCAACAGCGCTCATTTCTACCTGCTCGTCCGCACCGGCCACGCCGACGCCAGGGACCTGAGTTGCCCGGCCAATCCCACCGCACTGATCCGACTCGACACCGACGCCAGGGACTGGCCCGACGCGCCAAGCCGCAGCTTCAGCTTTCCGAACATGTTCATCACGGTCAAACCCAAGTGGGGCGGGTCGATCACGCTGCCGGTTGCCGTGGACCGCAACCCCGTCTTCGCCGACGCCGACCACGCCCACGACCGCACCGCCCCCAGCCCCAACCACCGCGGCCTGGCCGGCCAGAACGTCCTGTTCAACGACGGCACCGTCCGCTGGATGGACAAGCCCGTCCTTGAAGACGGCGACAACCTCTGGCACATCGACTCGGCCACCGGCCAACAGCGCGCCAGCTACCAGGGCACCGAAACCCCCGACGACAGCAACGACGCGTTCCTGATTCCCTGACCGACCACCCCCCCCCACGCCAGGCCAGAGCGCAGCGCCGGCCTGGGTCCGCCG
>CAYYPN010000358.1:0-2775 GCA_964473545.1 uncultured Planctomycetaceae bacterium | reverse complement strand
GCTCCTAAGTGCGCCGCTGGCGCAGACTTACGCATTATGTTGATGGCGTTCCATCTGGTACCGCTATCGCACGAGCACCGGCGCGTTGTCGCACACCAAGATCGTCGCCTACCAGGTGCCAGTTTATGTGGGTCGGGTGATCATCAAGCCCGGCGACATCCTGCTGGCCGACATCGACGGGGCGCTGGTCATCCCCCGCCGGATCGCCGTCGAGGTGCTCGAACGGGCCGAGGACATCGAACGCAACGAGGGCGAGATCAAGGAATGGGTCGACGCGGGCCTGAGCACGCGGGAGATCCACGACCGGGGCGGGTACTTCTAAACGAAGGCTAACCACAGAGGCACAGAGACACAGAGCGATGCAGGTCATTCACTGTCGCAGCAAGCAGATATTGGCTTCTCTGTGCCTCTGTGTCTCTGTGGTTGTTCCAGTTCCGATTTCCAGTCGTAACTCCCCGGAAGGTGACCGGTCGACACCGGTCGCCGATTCGCTATCGTGGACTCAACTCCACCGAGGACCCCGCCATGGCTGAACGTCGACCCAACATCCTGCTCATCACCACCGACCAGCAGCGTTACGATGCGATGGGGCTCAACGGCAACCCCATCCTGCGCACGCCCAACCTCGACGCCCTCGCCGCGTCCGGCACCAACTTCAGCCGATGCTACGTGACCTGTCCGGTGTGCATCCCCGCCCGCCGCACGCTCATCTCCGGCCTGCACCCGACGACCCACGGCATGCACAATTACACCGACGGCTGGGAGTTCGACCCCGCCCACACGCTCCCGGGCGAACTTTCCAACGCCGGCTACCAGACCCAACTCGTCGGCAAGCTCCACCTGCACCCGCAGCGCAAGCGGTTCGGTTTCGACCACATGATCCTGTCCGAGTCCGGCAACTACCGCCCCGACAGCAAGTACCAGTGGGAGAACGATTACACCGACTGGCTGGCCGAGCAAGGCGTCCGGACGATCAGTAACGCCCACGGCATCAACGGCAACGGCCGCAACGCCCGGCCCTTCCACCTTGACGAGCCGTACCACCATTCCAGTTGGGTCGCCAACCAGGCGCAGCGTTTTTTCCGGGGGTGGCGGGATCCTTCATGTCCGTGGTTCATGCATCTGTCATTCGTCGCGCCGCATCCGCCGCTGATTCCGCCCCAGGCTTACTGGGACCGGTACATCGGGCGCGATGACCTGGCGCCGACGCTGGGCCAGTGGGTCCCGACCGACGCCGGCGAGCGGCGCGGCGTCAACCCGGTCGACGCGATCGGCCCCTTCCCCCCCGACGAAATCCATGACGCCATCGCCGGATACTACGGCCTGATCCATCACATCGACGACTGCATTCAGCACGTCATCGAGGCCTACTTCGAGTACATGACCGAACGCAGCAAGGAGCCGACCTACATCCTGTTCACCAGTGACCACGGCGAAATGCTGGGCGACCATCATCTCTATCGCAAGTCGCTGGCGTACGAATCGTCGGCCCACGTGCCGCTGTTCATCACCGGCCGCAACGTCGACGTACCGAAGGGCCAGAGCGACGCCCTGGCCACGTGGGAAGACCTCATGCCGACCATCCTCGACCTTGCCGGGGTGGACATCCCCGATGGGCTGGACGGCCGCTCACTGGTCCCCGCGATGCGGGGCGAAGGCTCAGGCCCGCGCGAAATGATCTTCGGGTTCTGTCGCAGCGGAGGGCATTCCAACTTCTACCTCGTGCACGGGCCGTGGAAATACATCTGGTTTGAACGGACCGACGAGGAGCAACTGTTCAACCTCGACGATGACCCGCGCGAGCAGCATGACTTGTCCGGCCAGTCCTCGGACCTCGAAGCCATGCGCAAGCTCATGACTGAGCACACGCAGACGATGGATGATGTGAATTACGACCGCATGAAGCTGACGCCCTGCGCGAACAAACCACCCAAGGCGTTCTGGCCGGCGGGCTAACCCTGATCGCCGGTGCCGGGCATCCCACAAGGAGCGTTGGTCAGAATGCCCGGCTGTCAAGGGCGTGTCACTCACATGTCGCGAACACGGTGGAAGCGAATGGTGTTGGTCTGCTTGTGCTCGCCGAGGGGGATCGCCGCGACGATGACGACCACGTCGCCGGCCTCGGGCCACCTCTGCTGGAGCAGGTAACGGTCGGCGGCTTCGAGCTGGCGTTCCATGTTCATTTTGTTGTTGAGCCGGACCGGCGTGACGCCGCGGAGGACGTTGAGCCGGCGCAGCGTGGCGGGCTTGACGCTCATCGCCAGCACCGGCCGATTGGGCCGACACTTGCTCACCGCCAGCGCGGTCAGGCCCGACCCGGCCAGGGCGATGATCGCCTTGGCGTTGAGGCGGCGGCCGGCTTCGACCGCGGCGTTGGCCGCACCCACGGAAAACGACTGGATGTCGTCTTCGAACTCGTGGTCGTGGGCCGCATCGAACATCTGCTCGGCTTCGGCGGCGATGCGCGCCATGGCACGGACCGCTTCGTGCGGATGCGTGCCCGTGGCGGTCTCCTCCGAAAGCATGATCGCATCGGCGCCGTCGAGCACGGCGTTGGCCACGTCACTGACCTCGGCCCGGGTGGGCCGGGCGTTGAGCACCATGGACCCGAGCATCTGCGTCGCCACCGCCGCCCACTTGCCGCGCACCGCCGCCCGCCGAAGAATTCGCTTCTGCAATCGGGGCACCTGCTCGAACGGCACCTCCACCGCCAGGTCGCCCCGCGCGATCATCACACCGTCCGAACACGCCAGCACTTCATCCAGTCGATCGAGC
>CAYYPN010000357.1:0-2828 GCA_964473545.1 uncultured Planctomycetaceae bacterium | reverse complement strand
GATGTCCACGACGTTGCCCGACAGCGGGTTGTCCAGCGCCTTGCCGGGGAAGACGTCGATCTCTTCGCGATTGCCCCGGCCGGTGACGCACAGTTCGGCCGTGCCGGTGATCTCGCGGGTGAACCGCACGCAGCGGCTGCACAGGATGCACCGGTCGGCGTAAAGCAGGACGTTGGGCCCGATGTCCTTCTTGGGGTTCTTGACCTTGTCGTCTTCGAACCGCGAGTAGCCCCGGCCGTAGCGGTAGCTGTAGTCCTGCAGGTAACACTCGCCCGCCTGGTCGCAGACCGGGCAGTCCAGCGGATGGTTCAGCAGCAGATACTCCATGACCGCCTTCTGGTTGGCCACGGCCTTTTCGCTGGTGATGCTGACGACCGCGCCGTCGCTGGCCGGCTGCTGGCAGGTCGGCAGGAGTTTGGGGATCGTCTTGAGCTCGCCGGTCTTGGGGTCGGGCATCGCCACCTCGGCCAGGCAGATGCGGCAACTGGCGACAATGCTCAGGCCCGGGTGGTAGCAGTAATGGGGGATCTCGATCCCGTTTTCCAGCGCGACCGCCAGGATCGTCTTCTTCCCCTCAAACTCGCAGATTTGTCCGTCAATCGTGATCGTGGGCATGGCAGGGCGCTCGGTGCGTCAGTGGTCCGTATGTCAGTGTGTCAATGGCTGAATCAGCCGCTCGGCTCCCGTCAGGCACGTTGTGCTCGAGCGTCACCGTCAGCCCCACGCCGGACCTGAGTCCTCGAAGGTCCGGATTCCGCGAGCCAAATAGTAGCACAGCCGGCGGGTCGGGTCATGGGCATCGCATAGGGTGGTTTATTGCTGCTGCGCAGCAACCGGGCTGTGGACAGCCCGGCTCTGAATCGGTCAGCATGAGCTTGCATGGCCTGGTTGAACGGCTTGGTGCAGCAACTCCCGCGCCGCGTCGGTGACCCGGTCGACGGTCACCCGGGTCATGCAGCGGTGGTCGAGCGGGCAGGTTTTGAGTTGGCACGGGCCGCAGAACACGTCGACGCGGAGCTGGCGTTCGGCGGGGAAATCGACCTCGGCCCAGCGCGGGTCGGTCGGGCCGAAGATCGTGACGACCGGCGTGCCGAGGGCGGCGGCGAAGTGGCGCGGGCCGGTGTCGTTGGTGATCATCAGATCGCACCGTTGGACGACCGCCTTGAGCAGGCGCAGGTTCATCCCCCGGGCCGGCAGGTCGACCAGCGGATGCCTGGCCGCGTCGTGTACCGCGTCGAGGATCGCCCGCTCGGCCGGCGCGCCGTTGACCAGCACCCGCGCGCCGTGCGCGTCGATCAACGCGTCGGCCACCGCAGCAAATCGCGCCGCCGGCCAGAGCTTGGCCGCACCGTATGAACCACCGGGGTTGAGCATCACCAACGGCCCGCCCCCGGAATCATCCGGCGCGGCCCTGCGGATCAGTTCGTCGGCCTGCGCCGGGTCGTCCGGATGCACATCCAGATGCATCGTGCGATCGGCCGCATCGACGCCCACCCGCTGCGCCAGGTCGAGGTAGTAATCAATCGTGGAGATCGGCGTGTAGCGATCGCCATCGCGAAGCGGTTGTCGGGTGTGGGTCAACAGCCGGCCGCGCCCGTCGCGCGCGTAGCCGATGCGCTGGGGGATGCGGGCGAGGCGTACCATGGCCGCGCTGCGGAAGCTGTTGGGCAGGATGAGCGCCGCATCGAAGCGGCCGCCGCGCAGCCGCCGCGCCCCCGGAAAGACCTTGCGGGAAGGCAGGACGATGCGTTCATCGAGGAAGTTGCACGGGTCGAGGACCGGCTCGACGCCGCGGCGCATCAGCCCCGCGAGATGCGCCCCCGGCAGGGATCGACGCAGGGCGCGCAACATCGGCGTCGCCATCACCACATCGCCCACCCACGACGGCAGCACCACCAGCAGACGCGCGATGTCCGTAAGCGATCCCTGCGGCATGCGTCGATTGTAACCGGGAACTCACCGCAGCCAGTGCAGGAGGAGCAACGTGATGACCAGCAGTTGGAGGAACACCGCGCCGATGAGCCAGGCCAGCAGGCTGGACGGTTCGCCGACGTTCATCACCGCCAGCACCGCGCAGAACGCCGCCAGCGGCTGGGCGATGCCCAGGCCGACCGTTTTGGGCGTCGACCAGTCGCTGTGGTCGGCGTGCCGGCCGCGGCGCAACTCGCGAATGATCTGGCCGAGCAACTGCCGCTCGGAGAGGTTGGTCGCATCGTCGTCGATGTCCGTGGGCGGTTCGGCGGGGGCGTCGATGGCATCGGGCGCAGCCGGTTCGATCAGCTCGGGGACCGACGCCACGGGTTCGGGCCTTGCGAATGCTTGCGGCGGTGTGGCCACGATATCTTCCGGGGGCGGGGGGGCGGCATTTTGGGAGATCGGCTGGGTCATCCGCGCGGTCGAGGACTGCGGTTCACCCGCCGCCGCGTCGCCGTGGGTCAGCGGCTGGATGTCCCACGGCTTGAACGGTCGCTGCGATTGCAGCGAGCGCGGCGGGGTCTGTTGCGTGGTCTGTAGCTTCTCCACCGCCGGGTACGTCGAGCGCGCCGGTTGATCGGGGGCGGTCGGTGCGGCGGGTTGGCCGCTCTCGCGCCGCGCCGCTTCCGGCCGCAGGGCCTGGGCGATCACGCGCGCCGCTTCGACGAGGTTGTGCGCGGTGAAGTCGGGCCGCACGCCGTCCGGCTTCACGACCTCGGGTTCCTTGCCGCTGACCTTGGGCCGCTCGACGAGCACGGTCCGCACGCCCGCGGCCTGGCCGGCTTCGACGTCGCGCAACGCATCGCCGACCATCCAGCTCACCGACAGGTCGAGGTTCAGATCCTTCGCCGCCT
>CAYYPN010000356.1:0-2837 GCA_964473545.1 uncultured Planctomycetaceae bacterium | reverse complement strand
AGGGCGTGGCCAAGGGCATGCTCAAGGTCATGGCCAAGATGGGCATCTCCACGCTGCACTCCTACAAGGGCGCGCAGATCTTCGAAGCCGTCGGACTCAACGAGCAGGTGATTACACGCTGTTTCAACGGCACCGCCAGCCGCATCAAGGGCGTGGGGCTTGACGTGCTCGCCGAGGAACTGCTCCGCCGTCACGCCATCGGCTATCCCCAACGACACGACGTCAGCCTCCCCGTGCTGCCCAACGACGGGCAGTTCCACTGGCGGGCCGATGGTGAACGTCACGCCCTGAACCCGCAGACGATCAGCGCGTTGCAGATCGCGTCCCGCACCAACAGCCCCGACGCCTACTGGCAATTCGCCAACGAGGTCGATGCGCGTAATGTCGCCCATTGCACGTTGCGCGGCCTGCTGACGTTCAAGTTCGATGAGGCGGCCGAAATCCCCATCGACGAGGTCGAGCCGGCCAGGGAAATCGTCAAGCGCTTCCGCACCGGCGCGATGAGCTACGGCTCGATCAGCGCCGAAACCCACGAAACCCTCGCCATCGCCATGAACCGCATCGGCGGCAAATCCAACACCGGCGAAGGCGGCGAGGAATCCTCTCGCTACACACCCGACCCTAACGGCGACTCACGCCGCAGCGCCATCAAGCAGGTCGCCAGCGGGCGGTTCGGCGTCACTTCGTGGTATCTGACCAATGCCGACGAACTTCAGATTAA
Source organism: uncultured Planctomycetaceae bacterium (assembly GCA_964473545.1). Taxonomy (GTDB): domain Bacteria; phylum Planctomycetota; class Phycisphaerae; order Phycisphaerales; family Zrk34; genus CAYWKS01. The sequence continues at coordinate 2,116 of CAYYPN010000356.1, read as the reverse complement.
GATCGTCCAAGGCGCCAAGCCCGGCGAGGGCGGCGAACTGCCCGGCCACAAGGTCAACGAAATCATCGCGACCTGCCGACACTCCACGCCCGGCGTGGGCTTGATCTCACCGCCACCCCACCACGACATTTACTCCATCGAAGACCTGTCGCAGCTCATCCACGACCTGAAGAACTCCAACCCGTCGGCGGATGTGAGCGTGAAACTGGTCAGCGAAGTCGGCGTCGGCACCGTCGCCGCCGGCGTCGCCAAGGCCAAGGCCGACCATATTCTCGTCTCCGGCCACGACGGCGGCACCGGCGCTTCACCCTTGACCTCCATCAAGCACGCCGGGCTGCCGTGGGAGCTCGGCATCACCGAAACCCACCAGACCCTGGTCATGAATGACCTGCGATCGCGCGTGTCGCTCGAAACCGACGGCCAGCTCAAGACCGGCCGCGACATGGTCATCGCCGCCTTGCTCGGCGCTGAAGCGTTCGGCTTGAGCACCGCCCCGCTGGTGACGCTCGGCTGCATCATGATGCGCAAGTGTCACCTGAACACCTGCCCCGTCGGCATCGCCACGCAGGACCCCGAGCTGCGCAAGAAGTTCGCCGGCAAGCCCGAGTACGTCATCAACTACCTGTTCATGATCGCCGAACACATGCGGCAGATCATGGCCAGGCTCGGCATTCGCCGCGTCGTTGACCTCGTCGGCCGCGTTGACCTGCTCGATACCGATCGCGCGGTCGATCACTGGAAAAGCACGGGGCTGGACCTTTCAGCAATCCTTGCCCCGGCAGCCAAGCCCGAGCATCGACAGAACGTCGGGGTTTATAAGACCATGCTCCAGGACCACGGCATCGCCGACGCCCTCGACCACAAGCTCATCGCGCAGGCCAGGCCCGCACTCGAGCGCGGCGAGAAGGTCAGCATGGAACTGCCCATCGTCAACATCAACCGCGTGGTCGGCACCATGCTCAGCCACGAAGTGTCCAAGGCCCACGGTGAAGAAGGCCTGCCCGATGACACGATCCACATCAAGTTCAACGGGTCGGCCGGGCAGTCGCTGGCCGCGTGGATGCAGCGCGGCATCACCATCGAACTCGAAGGCGACGCCAACGACTACGTCGGCAAAGGCCTGTGCGGCGGGCGGATCGCCATCTATCCACCGAAAAATTCCAGCTTTGTCGCCGAGGAGAACATCATTATCGGCAACGTCGCCCTGTACGGCGCGACCCGCGGCGAGGCCTACTTCCGCGGCATGGCGGCCGAACGCTTCTGCGTACGCAATTCAGGGGCTAAAGCCGTCATCGAAGGTGTCGGCGATCATGCCTGTGAGTACATGACCGGCGGGCGTTGCGTGGTGCTCGGTCCCACCGGGCGCAACTTCGCCGCGGGCATGTCCGGCGGCGTCGCCTACGTCCACGATCCCCGGCAGCAGTTCCTTCAGAACTGCAACCTCGCCATGGTCGAACTCGAAAGACTCGAGGACCCGGCCGACATCGACGAGCTTCGCCAATTGGTTGAAAACCATCACCAGTACACCGGCTCGACCGTTGCCAAGGGTCTGCTGGACCGCTGGGACGAGGCGCTGGGTGAGTTCGTAAAGGTGATGCCGACCGACCTGAAACGCGTGCTGGCCGAACGCATGAGCCACGACGACGAAGCGGAGGCGAACGTTCACGACTGGCGCGACCCGGACCGTGACGAGCGAGCTGAGCCCGCATCGCAGCGATAATATTTTGAGTTTCACCAGAATCCGCCCTGGAGGCCATAATGGGCAAACCCACCGGTTTCAAGGAATATCAACGCCAGACGGTGCCGTATACGGAACCGTCCGAGCGCATCGGCCATTACGATGAGTTTCTCGCGCCCGTACCGGAGGAGCACTTGAAAACCCAGGGTGCGCGCTGCATGGACTGCGGCGTGCCGTTCTGCCAGTCGGCGACGGGTTGCCCGATCGACAACCTGATCCCCGAGTGGAACGACCTGGTCTACAAGGGCCGCTGGCGCGAGGCGCTGGATCGCCTGCACAAGACCAACAACTTCCCCGAGTTCACCGGCCGCGTCTGCCCCGCGCCGTGCGAGGGGGCTTGTGTGCTGGGGATCACCGACCCGCCGGTGACGATCAAGA
>CAYYPN010000355.1:0-2860 GCA_964473545.1 uncultured Planctomycetaceae bacterium | reverse complement strand
CTTGACGTTGCCCACGTCCGGGCTGACCAGCACGAGGTCGCTCAACTCGCCGCGGATCGACTCGATGTAATCGACGATGACCGGGGCGGCGAACATGTGATCCAGCGGGATGTCGAAGAAGCCCTGGATCTGTTCGGCGTGCAGGTCGATGGTCACGACGCGGTTGGCGCCGGCGGTCGCCATCAGGTTGGCCACGAGCTTGGCGGTGATGGGAACGCGGCCCTCGTGCTTGCGGTCTTGGCGGGCGTAGCCGAAGTAGGGAATGACCGCCGTGATGCTGCGGGCCGAAGCGCGTCTCAGACAGTCGATATAGATCAGCAGTTCCATCAGGTGCGCGTTCACCGGGTGGTAGGTCGACTGGACGATGTAGCAGTCGCGCCCGCGCACATCTTCCTCGACTTTCACGATGATTTCGCCGTCGGGGAACATGTCGGTGTGCCCCTGGCCCACGCTGATGTCGAGGGATCGGCAGACGCGTTCGGTCAGGTCGCGCGAGGCCCGGCCGGAGAAGATGCGCAGTTCGTTTTCGTCGGTTCGGCTCATTTCAGCTCGTCACTCCCGTCGAGGCGGTTTCGGGCTTCTCGTCCAGTCGCCGGCGCAGGATCGCGTCGACCTCGGCCAGTTGATCCGGTGTGTTGATGCTCAGCACGTCCTCGGCCGGCACGGCGTCGACCACCGCCACACGCCGGCCGATCTTTCGCAGCAGTTCGAAAATGTCGGTCAGGTAATACTCGCCCTTGGCGTTGTCGTTGCTGATACGCGGCAGGGTTTCGAACAGCGCCCGTGCCTTGAAGCAGTAGTAGCTGGGGTTGACTTCGCGGATGGCCCGCTCGTCGTCGTCGGCGTCTTTCTGCTCGACGATGCGGAGCAGGTTGCCGGCGTCATCGCGGACGATGCGGCCGTAGCCGGTCGGATCGTCGAGCACGGCGGTGGCGAGCGTGGCCGCGGCGTCGGCCTGGCGATGGGTGTCCAAGAGGGTCTGCAAGGTCTGGGCATGGATCAGCGGCCCGTCGCCGCAGAGCACGAGCACGTCCTGGTCGCCGGGGTCGGCGTACAGCGGGGCGGCCTGCATGACGGCATGGCCCGTGCCCAGTTGCTCGGTCTGCTCGACGAACGCGACGTCATCGGCATCGCCGACCGCGGCACGCACAAGGTCGGCGCCATGGCCGACGACGAGAACGCAGCGACGGACGCCGACCTGCCGCGCTGCTTCGATGACCCAATGCACCATGGGCCGGCCCGCGACTTGATGCAGGACCTTGGGCAGGTCGCTGTTCATGCGCGTGCCCTTGCCCGCGGCGAGGATGACGGCCTCCAAGGGAAGTTCGGAATTCGGATTCGGGAATTCGGAATGACCCATCGTCGTACGTCTCGCTTGCGAAGGCGGCCTGCGACTTTCGCATTCCGCCTTCGCCCTTGCCGCATTCGAATCAACCAAGCCCGCCTGGATTCGAACCAGGAACGCCAGGACCAAAACCTGGTGTGTTGCCGTTACACCACGGGCTTATTCCTGCGGGGGTACGGACCGCGCGGGTCCGGCCCAGCGGTATCGCATTGTTGCGCGGTTTCCGGGTGCCGGCGACGTGCCGGGAGGGAGGGGAAGCCGCGGCGGACTCTGCTGAGCGGGACAGACCTCAATCAAGCCGCGGGGTCTGCCCCTATCCGTGCCTCGCCGTCAGGCTTGTCACGGACGGCCCTTTGTGCAGAATCAGGCCCAAGAGTGTATCGCAAGCCTCGGCCCTGTCAAGGCATGGGGGCTTGACACGAGGCCGGTTAGGGCTACACTAATCCGTCTTTGCCCGATCCGTGAGGCTCGACCCAATATGCAGCGTCAAACAACATTCGCCAACCCGGCAAACGTCGAGAAGGCCTGGCATCTGGTGGATGCCGAGGGCCAGGTGCTTGGCCGACTGGCTACCCGCGTGGCCACGATCCTCATGGGCAAGCATCGCCCGGAGTACACCCCCAACGTCGACGTGGGTGATTTCGTGGTCGTCATCAACGCCGGCAAGGTCAAGATGACCGGCCGCAAGCTCGACCAGAAGTTCTACCAGCGTTACAGCGGCCATCCCGGCGGGCTGCACAGCGTCAGCTACCGCCAGCTCCGCGACGAGCGCCCGGAGAAGCTGATCGAGCAGGCCGTCCGCCGCATGCTGCCCAAGAGCGCCCTCGGCGAGCAGATGCTCAAGAAGATGAAGGTCTACCCCGGCCCCGAACACCCGCACGCGGCCCAGCAGCCCGTGGCGTTGAGCCTCTAATTTCGCATTACGCGATTCCAGGAGTGAGTTGCACCGATATGGCAGACGAAAGCACCATGGAAACGACCGAGCCGGCCGGAGGCCTTGACGCCCCGGCCCAGACCGCCGCGCCGACCGAGCCGGCCGTTCAGTTAACCCAGCCGCGGCCCATCCCCGCGGGTCGGCACTGGTTTTGGGGCACCGGTCGCCGCAAGACCAGCGTCGCCCGGGTACGCATCCGCCCCGGCAAGGGCAACTTCCTCATCAACGGCCGCCGCGTCGATGCGTTCTTCTCGGAACTGCAGGATCGCAACGACATGCTTGCCCCGTTGCAGGTGACCAAGACCGAAGGCGCGCTGGACGTGTACGTCAGGGTGACCGGCGGTGGTCCGACCGGCCAGGCCGGCGCCGTGCGACTGGGCCTCAGCCGCGCCCTGAAGGAATACGACCCGTCGATCGAACAAGCCCTCCGCGACAATGGATTCCTCACCGTGGACTCCCGCCAGGTCGAACGCAAGAAGTACGGCCAATCCGGCGCCCGCCGCCGCTTCCAGTTCTCCAAGCGCTAAACGCGCCGACCACGACATTCCCCCAAGCCCACGGATGGCCATCCGTGGGCTTTT
>CAYYPN010000354.1:0-2882 GCA_964473545.1 uncultured Planctomycetaceae bacterium | reverse complement strand
GCTTGCCGCTTGGCAGGGGCGCATGCCACTCACCCATACCCAACTCAACCAACGCATCGTTCGCTGCAAACGTTGTCCGCGTTTGATCGAACACTGCCGACGCACCGCCCGGGAAAAGCGGGCCGCCTTCCGGGGGTGGACGTACTGGGGCAAGCCGGTCCCTAACTTTGGCGATCCGAATGCGCGGCTGCTTATCGTCGGCCTCGCGCCCGCGGCCCACGGCGCCAATCGAACCGGTCGCATGTTCACCGGCGATCGGTCGGGCGACTTTCTGTTCGCCGCCCTCCATGCCGCGGGATTCGCCAATCAACCCGATGCGACCGACGCCGACGACGGGCTGGTGCTGACCGACTGCCTGATCACCGCCGCCGCCCACTGCGCCCCGCCGGCCAACAAGCCCACCCGCGCCGAACTCGACCACTGCTCCCCATGGCTGGACCGGACGTTCGATCTGCTCGGCGATCGGCTGCAAGCGGTCGCCTGCCTGGGCAGGATCGGCCACGACGAAGTGCTCCGCCACCTCAAGCGCCACGGCGCCATCGGCGCCCTGGCCGACCACCGGTTCGAACACGGCGCGACCCACGGCCCATTTCGCATGGGGCCTACCGAATTTCGCGTCTTCGACACCTACCACCCCTCGCAACAGAACACGTTCACCGGGCGGCTGACGCTACCGATGCTGACGGACGTGTTTCGGGCGGGGAAAAAGGCGTTGCAATAAGCGGCTCCCTGGTGCGTTGAACCGGCGACCATGCTTGAAAGGAGCTACGCATGTATGCGATGAAACGACTGAGCGTTGTGATGGTGATCGGAGCCCTGACGCTGGCGGCGTTGCCGGCCCTGGCCCAGGACGAAGACCCCCGCCCCCGCCCCCGGAATAGTGACCGCCCCCGGAAGGATGCCGATCGGCCGCGGCATGTGGAGCGGCCGCGCCAGGGCCCGCGCGATCGGGGCGGCCCGGGCGCTGAACGCCTGAAGGAGCTGCGCGAGCGGTTCGATGCCGACGGCGACGGCAAGCTCAGCGAAGCCGAGCGCCAGGCGGCGCGCCAGCAGATGAAAGACCGCGCCGAGCAGCGCCGCGACCAGGTCAGAAGCCGCATCGACACCGATGGCGACGGCGAGATCTCCGAGGCTGAGCATGCCGCGGCCATGGCGCAACTGAAAGAGCGCAGCCCCGAGCGGTACGGCCAACTCGTCGAACACGCGGACAAGGACGGCGACGGCCAGGTCACGCAGGCGGAGATGGAGGCTGCACGCCAGGCCCGGCAACAGGAGATGCAAAAGCGCCGCGAGGAAATGCGCCAACGCCACCAGGAGGTCATTGAGAAGTTCGATGCCGATGGCGACGGCCAGCTCAACGAAGCCGAGCGCCAGGCCGCCCGCCAGGCCCACCGGGAGCAGGCCCGCAAACGCATCGTGGACCAGTTCGACACCGACGGCGACGGCGAGTTGAGCCAGGCGGAGAAGGCCGCGGCCTTCGACCAGATGCGCCAGCGCCGCCGTGATCGAGCCGACGATGGCGACCGCCCGCGCCCCCGCCCCCGGAACGACGGCGATCGACCCGGTCGTGACGGCGAACGTCGAGGTGACCGGTCTCGCGGCGGCGATGCCGAGTGACCTGACCCGACTTCAACAGGCCCCCTTTTCCGCAAGGCCCGCGCCATGCCCCGGCGTGGGCCTTTGCTTTTTCTCACCGGGATGAGAATCCCCATTCGGACGCGATTTTCTTTGCTGGAACCTGTTTTGCAGGACATGCCCGACGTCGCCGCATTCAGGTCCGGCTCACGGCAGACTGCGCCGGTACTCGCGCGGGGACTGGCCGACCACCTGCTTGAAGCATCGCGAAAAGTAGAACGCATCGCAGAAGCCCAGCTCCCACGCGATTTCCTGGTCGGTCAGGTCCGTGCGGTGCATCAGGTCGCACGCCCGGTCGATCATGCGCCGGTTGCGGTAGCGGCTGGGCGAGGTGCCGAAGTGTTCGTTGAACCGCCGGCGGAGGGTCGAGGCCGAGACGTGCATGTCCCGGGCGAGGGCGTCCCAATCGACCGAGCCGGGGATAGTGGCGTCGATCCGGCGCGCGGCGCGGCGGGCCCAGGCGGTTTCGCGGTCGCCGCCGTCGTCGTGCCGCTGGCCGATCAGGTCCGCCAACAGACTCTGCACGCGGCAGACTTCGGCCAGCGCGTGCTCCGGCGTCGAAGCGATCGGATGCAACACCTCGCGCATGCGGCGCTCCCACGGATCGATCGGCTCGGCCCGCAGGATCGGCCGCTCGGCCGACAGGTAGCCCTGCGCGTACCACTGGTCGAAGACCGGCCCGTCGAAGACCAGGAAAATCTCGCGCCACCGCTGCCCGCGCTCCGCCCCGTAACGATGCCCCACGTCGGGCAGGACGAGGATCATGTCGCCGGCCATGATGCTGCGGTCGACGCCGCGCGCGTCCGTGTACCGGCCCCCGCCTTCGAGCAACAGCACGATCGCAAATCGGCCGAACCTCCGCATGCCCTCGAAGCTCGCGGCCAGTTCCGAGCGATGCTGGTCGCCGGCCTGCGTCACCGCGCCCAACGCACAGCGGCATAACTCCCGGCTGCGGATCAGCGTTTCAGGCTCGCCCTTCGCCATCGCCTGATTGTATCACACAAGAATATGACCGCCCCTTCCATTCACATCGCCCCCGCCATGGGCAAGAATATCACCGCAAGCACCCACCTCCGACGACCGCGAGGCACAAGCTGCGAAAGGCACCCACATGAACATCCGCTTCGGCCAATGCACGATGGACTACCCCTCCGACCAGCTCGGCGAGCTGCGCGATTCGGCCGACCTGCTCGGCGATGCCGACGCCCTGCACCGGCACATGGCGGAGGACGGGTACCTGTTTCTGC
>CAYYPN010000353.1:1209-2885 GCA_964473545.1 uncultured Planctomycetaceae bacterium | reverse complement strand
GGCTGAGCGGCTTTCACCGCGGGCAGTTTCATAAGTTTCCAGTCACCGCCGCTCAGCTCGCGCCTGGCGAACTGCCAGACGACGATCTTCTTACCCGCCAGCCGATCGTTGCCGCGGGCCAGGTCCGCCGCGAGCGCCTGCCGGGCGCTGTGCGCGCCGCCGGCGTTGAGGGCGATCACATCCACCGGAGCCTGCAACGCATAGCTTAACTGGGCGCCGAACCCGCTGTTTTCGCCCCAACCCAGACCCTCCATGCTGTAGATGTTGGTGAAGCTGTCACCCAGCAGCAGGACCTCGGCCTCGCGCGCCGGTGTCCAGCCGTTGCCGTCGGCGGTAGTGATTCGGCGCAAGGCCACCTGCTCCGGCGGATACAAGGTCTGGTCATCGGGCAACTGGAGCATGACGGCAATGTCGCCGAGATTTTCGCGGGTTATGGTGGATGTGCTGAATGTCTGTGATTGTGTGATCTCAACCGTTTGTTCGATCAGGGCCACTAAGCGTGAAGCCACCGCCTGCATGGCCTCCGGTCGCCAGTGCGTGTCGGTCTTCAGGTAAGCATCATTACGTGACGCCAGCGCGTCATCGCACTCGGCCACGATCACATTCGCATCACGCAGGTCCTGCAGGAATTTTTCATACGAAACGTTGTGCAGCGGCGCGGCGACTCGCCCACCGAACCGATGCGGCTCGATGGTCGGCTTGACCGGCGTGGGGAGGACGATCAGGTCAATCCCGCGCTCGGCCAGTTGCCCGTGGAACTCGATGATCGCCTCCCGGGGATCGGGCTGCGGCGGGGTGAGGTACTCGTTGCCGCCGGCGGCGCGACGTTCCAGCCGGTCTTCCTCCAGAAAGCCCGGTCCCATGACGTGATCCACGTCCGGCCGATAGTAAAGCCAGTCACCCCGACCCACGTAAGCCTGTTCGTTACCGGCACCTGCGCGAAGCAGGATCGCCTGCACCGGGCCCAGCAGGTTCCGCTTGAGCAGTGATGCATCCTCCAGGGCGTCCTCGTAGGCGGTGATGTGTTCGAGGGTCCGAGCGTTGGCGGCGCGGACCTTCGACCATGCCGAGCCGTCCGCCTGCCGCCAGGCGTCACCGATCCCCGCATCGCGGAACAGGTCGTACATCTGCAACCGCTGGTCGCGGGCCAGTTCGTATGCATGCTGGGCGAGCGGCACGCTGACGATGCACCCGATGAACAGTGCGCCCATGACGATCGCCAGCCAGCGGGGGATGTCGGTGCGTCCCACTTCGATCTTGGCGATGTCCTCGCGGGTCAGCTTGCGCGGCGCTTCGCGCATCTCTCCCATGGCGGTCGCGGCATCGGAATGTTGCGGCAGGTCAGGCATGCGTCAGAAAATAAAATAGATGAACGGGTTGAACGACTGCGTGGTCAGAAGGACCACGCTCGCGGCAAAGAGTCCTAAGATCACGACGGCTTTGATCGGGGTGATCCGACGGGTGAAGTCCCACGTCTGGATTCCGAAGAAGGCGATCGCCGTCGCCACGGCCATCCACAGCAGGTAGTAGGGTTGATAAACGATTCCGCCGACCAATGCGGCCGCTTCATGGGGTGCATTCAACCCGAGCATGGCCCCGCAATAGCGGACCGCGTCATCGAGCGTGGGGGCACGGAAGAAGACCCAGGCAAAGCAGACGATGACGAAGGTGATCAC
>CAYYPN010000353.1:0-1199 GCA_964473545.1 uncultured Planctomycetaceae bacterium | reverse complement strand
TTGCCCTGCATGCGTTCGAAGGCGAGCATCGAGCCGTGGATACCGCCCCAGATGACGAAGTTCCATGATGCGCCGTGCCAGAGACCGCCCAGGAGCATGACCAGGGCGAGGTTGACGTAGGTGCGTGCGGCGCCTTTGCGGTTGCCGCCGAGGGGGATGTAGAGGTAATCGCGGAGCCAGGTTGACAGGGAGATATGCCAGCGCCGCCAGAATTCGGTGATGGACTGGCTGATGTAGGGCGAGTCGAAGTTCTTGGGAAAGACGAACCCGAGCATGAGGCCCAGGCCGATCGCCATATCGGTGTAGCCGGAGAAATCGAAGTAGATCTGGTTGGCGTAGGCGACGGCCCCGAACCAGGCGTCGAGGGTATGGACGGAGCCGGCGTCGAAGCAGACATCGGCGACCTTGCCGCAGGTATTGGCGAGCAGGACTTTCTTGGCCAGGCCCATGGCGAGGAAGGCGGCGCCGCGTGCGAACTTGGCCCAGGTGTGGTCACGTTGGCGTAGCTGATCTTCGAGTTCCTGGAAGCGGATGATGGGCCCGGCGACGAGCTGGGGGAAGAGGGAGACGTAGCAGGAGAAGTCGAGGAAGTTGCGGATGCCCCGGGCGTCGCCGCGGTAGACGTCGATGGAATAGCTCATCGACTGGAAGGTATAGAAGCTGATGCCCAGGGGGAGGGTGATGCGGAGCAGGGTGTCCCACGTGGCGGAATCGGCCCCGAGGCTTTGCATGAGGGCGTTGTAGCTGTCGATGCCGAAGTTGAAGTACTTGAAGAACCCCAGCAGGGTGAGGTTGGAGACGATGGAGACGGTGACGGCGGCGCGTTGTCGGGCGGCGCGGCGTCGGCCGCGGGGCAGGGCCTTGACGGGTTGGGACCAGTCCCACTGGTCGGCGACGCACAGGCCGGCGATGTAGTCGATGACCGTGCTGGTGAACATGAGCACGACGAACAGCGGATTCGCCCAGCCATAGAAGAGGTAGCTGAGGAGCGTGAGCATGCCGTGGCTGACCCAGCGCGCCGGGCGGCCGGGCCGGCCGAGGCGGACGGCGAGCAGGTGAGACAGGTAGTAGCCACCCAGGGCCAGGGGGAGGAAGTAGAACAGGAACAGGTGGCTGGAGAAGACCATGAGCTTGGCGTCAGTCGTGGGGGGGCAGGATACATCAGGGACGAAAGGTGTGGGGAACCCGGACGAGGCGCG
>CAYYPN010000352.1:0-2895 GCA_964473545.1 uncultured Planctomycetaceae bacterium | reverse complement strand
CGCTGGCGTTCATGCGCGGCCGCACGCTCAACGACGCGGTCATCATCATGGACGAAGCCCAGAACACCACCCGGGCCCAGATGCAGATGTTCCTCACCCGCCTCGGCCACGGCGGCAAGATGATCGTCACCGGCGACACCAGCCAGATCGACCTGCCCGCCGGGGAGGGTAGTGGTTTGATCGACGCGGTCCATCGCCTCAAGCGTGTGCCGGGCATCGCGTTCGTCATGCTCGACAAGGCCGACATCGTGCGGCACTCGCTCGTGCAACGGATCGTCGAGGCGTATGGGGATAAGGAAGAAGGCAAAAGGTAGAAGGATGAAGTGAAAGCCCAGTGGTCCGCGATCACGCCTGATCCGTTTGCCCTTCTGCCTTCATCCTTCTACCTTCTTCCTTCTTCCTCTGTTCTTCGGGCTTGCCTGTGGCCCCGATCGGGCCGATGCAGGTAGAATACGCCTCGCTGATACATGACCGATAACGGTTGAAGCTTCGTATGCCCGCGAGCAAGCCCAACAAGCCGGCCAAACCCGCCAAGCCCGCCCCGCCGCGGTCGCGACGGCGCGAGGTGCGCAAGGCGATCGGCCCGACCCGCCCGGGGTTGAAGGACGTGCTCAGCCGGCGGCAGGTCGGCTGGGGGTTTGTGTTCATGGTCCTCTTCGCCGTGGTCGCCGGGGGGATCGTGCTCACCGCCCGTTCGCAGATCAACCACCAGCCGGGGCAGGTGATCGACCGGGCGATGGTCAGCCGGGTCAATTTCCAGTGGATCAATGAGACGGAGACGGCGGCCCGCCGCACGCGCGCGGCGCAGAACGCCCCGTCGGTTTACAAGCCCAGGGCCGCCTACTTCGAGCGCGTCAAGCAGGACCTGATGAGTCTGCCGGTGGTCATCGGCGACGCGCAGACGATCGGCCAGGTCCCGCGCAAAACCGCCGACCAGTTCGCCCTGAACAACAACGTCCTCAGCCAGCTTCGCCGCTTCCAGGACGTCGAAGCCGGCAAGCCCACCCCACCGTGGCAGCAACTGGTCGATCAGTTCATGACCGCGTTGCGCTGGGCGCCGGTGGTCGAGCAGGACCAGTTCCGCGAGGAGGCGAAGTCGGCGGCCAACCGGATCAAGCTCATGCTCGACGGCGCCGAGCCGCGCCTGGTCAGCGAAGACCTGCTGGTGAACCTGGCGAGCGTGGAAGCGAAACAGAACGCCTACAGCGCGCTGGTCAAGCCGTTCCCCGATCCATTGGAATCACACGTCCTGCATTACCTGATGCAGTTGAGCCAGGCCAGCTACACCGAGGACGTCGAGGCGAGCAAGGCCGAGCGCAACGCCGCGATTGAAGCGGTGAAGCCGACGCCCCTGCCGTACGAATCGGGCGACGTGCTGGTCGAGGCGGGCACGCGCCTGGAGGATTCGACGGTCGCGAAGCTGAAGCTGGAAGCGGATCTGTATCGCACGCACCTGCCGCTGTGGCAATGGTGGCTGGCGATGACCGGGCCGGTGGTGATCGTGCTGTTGATCACGACGGGGCTGGGCGTGGCGGTGCTGGCGTTGCAGCCGCGGATCGCGGAGAACCCGATGCGCGGGCTGGCGTTCACGGCGTTGCTGCTGGGCACGCTGGCGCTGGCGTGGATGGTCCAGCCCGCCGGGCCCAACGCCACAACCGCCGCCGCCGTCGGCTGCGCGATGCTGGCGTCGGTGATTCTGGTCATCGCTTACAACCAGGCCCTGGCCGTGGCGGTGGGCATCATCCACGCCGGGCTGATCGCCTTCACCGTCGAGCTGTCGATCGGGCTGACGCTGGTGGCGATGGCCGCATGCGTGATCGTGGTCATGCAGTTGCGGCAGATCCGCCAGCGCGGCACGCTCATCCGCGCCGGGGCGATGACCGGCCTGGCCGTGGGGCTGGCGACGTTCGCCGTGGGCGTGGCCGAGCGCAACCTGATCGATGGCGTGATGATCTCGCTGGCGACCGAGGCGGTGCTGGCGTTGATCGCGGCGGTGGCGGTGGGGTTCTTCGTGCTGGGCATCCTGCCGTTCGTCGAGCGGGCGTTCAAGGTCACCACCGCCATGACGCTGCTGGAACTGAGCGACGTGAACCAGCCCCTGCTGCGCAAGCTCGCCCAGGCCGCACCCGGAACCTACAACCATTCGCTGAACCTCGCGGTCATCGCCGAGTCCGCCGCCGAGAGCGTCGGCGCCAACGGCCTGCTCTGTCGTGTCGCCGCCTACTACCACGACATCGGCAAGATGAACAAGCCCGGCTACTTCATCGAAAACCAGGGCGGCGGCCCCAACCGCCACGACAAGCTCTCCCCCGCAATGTCCCTGCTCATCATCGTCGGCCACGTCAAGGACGGCATCGAAATGGCCCGGGAGTACGGCCTGCCCCCCGTGCTCATCCACTTCATCGAAAGCCACCACGGCACCACCCTCGTCGAATACTTCTACCACGCCGCCATGCAGCAGAAGGCCGACGACAAGGACAAATCCCAGCCCAGCGAGTTCGAATATCGCTACCCCGGACCCAAACCCCAGACCAAGGAGGCGGCGATCCTCATGCTCTGCGATACGGTCGAGTCGGCCTGCCGCGCCATGAGCGAACCCACCGCCAGCCGCATCGAACAACTCGTCCACAAGCTCGCCATGAAACGACTCATGGACGGCCAGTTCGATCAATCAAACCTGACGTTGGAAGAACTGCACCGCATCGAGGAATCGGTCACCAAGAGCCTGGCCGGCATCTACCACGGCCGCATCAAGTACCCCTCGGACAAGAAGCAACCCGAACAACCGGCCGAATCACCCGCCCCCGCCGCCGCAGGCTGATGCCAGAGGTTTTCGATCAGGTGGAGCTCCGGGCAGCGGGATCAGCGTGCAGTCGGCCGTCAGATGACGGCGGT
>CAYYPN010000351.1:0-2945 GCA_964473545.1 uncultured Planctomycetaceae bacterium | reverse complement strand
AAGTACACCGGGGAGGATTCGAACCCCCAACCTCCTGATCCGTAGTCAGGTGCTCTATCCAATTGAGCTACCGGTGCACGGGTCGGCCCTGTGAGCCGAAAGAAATATTGTAGCTATTGGGGCGGGGATGACAACTTGGCGGGGCCAACCCGGGCCGCCGCTTCGCTCTGGTCCGGCGTGGTGGTATGCTCAGGTGATGAGTGAAGCGACAACCTTGCGGCCGATGGCGATTGAGCGGGGCTTTCCGACGAATGCGCCGGGGAGCGTGGTGGTGGCGTGCGGCGACACGCGGGTGCTGTGCACGGCGAGCGTGTCGACGGACGTGCCGCCGTTCCTGGTCGATCGCGAGACCGGCGAGCCGCGCAGCGGATGGGTGACGGCGGAGTATGCGATGCTGCCCGGTTCGACGCCCGACCGCAAGAAGCGCGGCCCCGACAGCCGGGCGACGGAGATCAAGCGACTGATCGGGCGGAGCCTGCGGGCGGCGGTGGACCTGGAAAAAATGCCGGGTTTGACGATCACCTGCGACTGCGACGTGCTCAAGGCCGACGGCGGAACACGCACCGCGTCGATCACCGGGGCATTCGTCGCGCTGGCCGACGCGCTGACGTGGGCGAAGGCGCGAAGGTTGCTTACGGATGACCCGATCCGTGGGCACATCGCCGCGGTGAGCGTGGGCATCGTCGACGGTGACGTGGTGCTGGACCTGGACTACGCCCACGACAGCCGGGCGGACGTGGACATGAACGTCGTGATGAACGACGCCGGGCAGTTCATCGAGGTCCAGGGCACGGGTGAAGGATCGACCTACTCGCGCGGTCAACTCGACGCCATGCTCGACGCGGCGGCGGCGGGGATTGCACAACTCATCGCCGCGCAGAAGCGGGCATTGGAAAACGGATAAACGTTTACTCGGATTCGAGCAGTTCGGTCGACTGGCGTCCGGCGAAGCCGTCTTCGATCTCGTGCCAGGCGTTGATTTCGGGTTCGCCGAGCTTCCAGCAGAGATAGACCTCGCGGCCTTCGTACCAGGCGGGGAAGTCGATGAGCCCGCGATCGTAGTCCTTGAGCTCGACGCCGACGGTTTCCAGTTCGTCGACGAGCTGGCGGAGACGGGTCATGCACTTTTCGTAAGCCTGTTCGACATCGCGAACGTCCTGGTCGGGCAGCGGGTACTCCAGCTTGCGCTGGACGGCGGCGGCGGCGCGGTAGACCTTGCGGACATCCTCGACGATGCGGCGCACATAGGGCAGAGCCCGGTTGGCCTCATCGAGGCTGAAGTGCTTGGCGGCGACAGGCGGCAATGCTGAAGGAATCGGTGCGGCCATGATCCTCTCCTTGGCACGTCATTTCCTTGGCACGTCATTATTCAACGCCGATCCACGCAGTCAAACGCGACGTTACCGACACGTTTATTTTTTACGTGCGGGCAAGGTCCATCGTTCGTTATCGGTTAATGGTGCGGCGGCGATGCAGTTTTGCCCCACCGCCAATCAGGGGATTCGCCGACCGACTTAAACGTTAAACAGGAAGTGGCACACGTCGCCGTCCTGCATCACGTAACTCTTGCCCTCGACGCGGAGCTTGCCGGCAGACTTGATCGCCGCCTCCGAACCATGTTCAACCAGGTCGTCGACGTGGTAGACCTCGGCCCGGATGAACCCCCGCTCAAAATCCGTATGGATCACCCCCGCCGCCTGGGGGGCGGTCGCGCCGCGGTGCACGGTCCAGGCCCGGATCTCCTTGGGCCCGGCGGTGTAAAAACTCTGCAAATCCAGCAGGCCGTACGCCGCCCGCGCCACCGTCGCCAACGCCGGCTCGGTCATGCCCAGCGACTCGAGCATCTCCGCACGGTCGGCGTCGGCCAGTTCCGCCAGTTCCGACTCGATCTTCGCACACACCGGCACCACCGCCCCACCGTGCTCCGCAGCGTACTCCCGGACCCGGTCAACCAGCGGGTTACGGCCCGTCGGGTCGTCCTCATCCACGTTGGCGATGAACAGCACACGCTTGGCGGTGATCAGGCCCAGGCCCTTGGACTGCTTGCCCAGGTCCGCGCCCAGGTCCAGCGATCGCACCGGCCGGCCCTGTTCCAGGGCGACCCTGCATTCGGTCAGCAGCGCCACGCGGGCCTTGGCGTCCTTGTCGCCGGTGCGGGCCTGGCGGCTGGCGCGATCGAGGGCGTTCTCCACCGTCTGCAGGTCGGCCAGCATCAGCTCGGTCTCGATCGTGTTGATGTCGCGGATCGGATCGACCGACCCGTCCACGTGGGCGATGTCCTCGTCTTCGAAGCAGCGGACCACCTGGCAGATGGCGTCGACCTGGCGGATGTGCGTAAGGAACTGGTTGCCCAGGCCCTCGCCCTGGCTGGCGCCTTTGACCAGGCCGGCGATGTCGACCAGGCGGAGGGCGGCGGGGATGATTTCCCTGGTTTGGATGTACTGGTTGATGAGGCGGAGGCGCGGATCGGGCACCGGCACGATGCCGACGTTCGGCTCGATCGTGCAGAAGGGATAGTTGTTGGCGTCGGCGCCGGCGGCGGTGAGTGCGTTGAACAAGGTGCTCTTGCCGACGTTGGGCAGGCCGACGATACCAGCTTCCATGGGGATCGCTCCGTTGATCGAGGCTGCGAATGGTATCGGCCGGTCAGGCTAACGTCGAGGGGCCCCACGTGGCGATCGTGTCGAGCGCGGCGGCGAGGCGTTCGCGGTAGTCATCGCGGGGGATTTCGACCACGCCGAAGCGTTCGAGATGGGGGTTGGTGAATTGCACATCGAACAGCTCGTAGCCGCGGGCGCGCAGGTGCTCGACGGTGGCAACGAGGGCGACGTTGGAGGCGTGCTCGCCCTTGTGTTTTCCGGGGACATGGAACATCGACTCGCCGAAGAACGCCGCCCCGAGGGCCAGGCCGTGGACGCCTCCCTGGCCAACCTGCGACTGCAGGT
>CAYYPN010000350.1:0-2960 GCA_964473545.1 uncultured Planctomycetaceae bacterium | reverse complement strand
CGCCTGGTGCAGCCCGTCGGACCACTGTCGGCCGACCATGAGCCGGCCGGTGAACTCGTCGACGATGACGACCTTGCCGTCGCGGACAACGTAGTCGCGGTCATTTTCATAGACGGCATGGGCGCGGATGGCCTGGTTGATCAGGTGGTCCCACGCCATGTCGTTGCCGACGACGTAGAAGCGCGTGCCGACGATGCGCTGGGCCTCCTCGACGCCGATGTGGGTCATCGACGCCTGCTTCTGCTCGGGCTTGACCACGTAGTACTGGACGTGCTCGATCTGGTCGGCTTCCTTCTCGTCCAGATAGGTCGGGCCGAGGTCGCGGAACTTGTCGATGATGCTCTGGATGTTGGCCGGGCTGACGCGGTACTTGCGCGACTGCTGGTCAACGAAGTCGTTGCTTTTGATGCGCTGGGCGGTGTCCTGGTTGGCCTTGCGCTGGAGTGCGGCGAGCTGCTCGGCGACGTGGTTGGCCTGGATGTACTGCGGCGCGTCGTCGTGGGCCGGGCCGCTGATGATCAGCGGCGTGCGGGCCTCGTCGATCAGGATCGAATCGATCTCGTCGACGATACAGAAGTCGCGCCGGCGCTGGACCTGCTCGCCGAGGCTGAGCTTCATGTTGTCGCGCAAAAAGTCGAACCCGAACTCGCTGTTGGTGCCGTAGACGATGTCGCAGTGGTACATGCGCTGCTTGGTCTGGGGCGGCTGCATGTGATACGGGTGGATCGCCCCGACGGTCAGGCCGAGCATGTGCAGCGCGGGGAAGACCCAGTCGCGGTCGCGCTTGACGTGGTAGTCGCTGACCGTGACGACATGCGACTGCATGCCCTCCAGCGCGGCGCAGAAACACGCCAGCGGCCCGACGAAAGTCTTGCCCTCGCCGGTTTTCATCTCCGCGATCTTGCCTTCGTACAACACCATGCCGCCGATGAGCTGCACGTCGAACGGCCGGGCCCGGAACGGCGGGCGGCTCTCCGGATACACCTCGCGCATCGCCTCATACAACTCGATCGGCAGGTCGACGTTCAACCACGCCGGCACCGGTTCGGTCGATCCGAGCACCTCGACCGGCGCCCCGGCGTCGATCGCGGCCTTCGCCTGGTCGTACGCCTCCCGGCCGGCATCCGACAGCTTCCCGGGGTCGAACTCCTGGGCGTACTCGGGGTTGAAGACGTTGCGAATGCCGACGTTGCGGTCGAGCGACTCGCGCATGATCGCCAGGGCTTCGAGCAGGTAATCAGGTCTGAGCCCGCTTTCACTCTGCTCGCGCAGCTCGGCGACGCGATCCCGCAACTGGCTGTCCGAGAGCTTGCGGACCTCGGGTTCCAGTTCGTTGATGCGTTCGACGCGCCGGCGGTAGGTTTTGACCAGCCGCTCGTTGCGCGAGCCGAAGACCTTGACGAAGGGTTTTTTGATGGATTCGATGACGGCCATGGGGCGATCTCTGATTGGTGATTTTTGATTTCTGATTGAAGCACGGGTTCGAAGCGCACGGAAAGATTGCTGATCTCTGCCGGGCAACGGGCGCAAGCCCAATCAGAAATCAGCCATCAGCAATCAGAAATCATCGGCGGCGGCAGGTCGATGTGTTGCAGCGTGAGGTGCAGCGTCGGCGGCAGCGCGGTGATGCGGACGATCACCCGCCCGGCCGAAGGGAGGGTCGTCGGCAGCGGTGTGGTGGGGGGAAGGATCGCGGCGACGCCGGACTGCCCGCAGAAATCGCGGGCGGCCTGGGTCACCTGGGCGCCGAGCCCGTCGGCCTGGCAGGCGGCCCGATCGGCCCACACCTCGGCCACGCTCGCCGACGCCAGCCCCTCCACGGGCATGACCACCGCCAGCCCCACCAGGGCCACCGGCACGCCAAGCGCCCGCCATGAACGGTTGGTCCGCTGCATATCCCACCAGTTTAGTCGACCGATCCGCCGCTGTCCTGTAATCCATGGCCCGGCAAACGGCCGCCTTGACCTGTTTCCCGCCGTCCGGGACCGGGTCTGGTCCCGGCGATGGATCAGGTTTCGTCGATCGCGACGGGCAGATCGTGTTCGGCCAGCACGTCCAGGGCGGCCTGGCCGTATTTGCTGAGCTTGGTCTTGCCGACGCCGTCGACGCGGGTCAGGGCCTCCAGACTTCCGGGGGCGCGGAGGACCAGGTCGACCAGCGTGCGGTCGAGGAAGATCACGTAAGGCGGCACGCCCTGCTCCTTGGCCAGGTCGGCCCGCCATTGGCGCAACGCCTCGAACGCCTCGCGCTGAGCGTCGGTCTGCAGTTGCTCGTGGGCGGCCCTGGCCGTGCGCGCGACGCGGCGGTCTTTGCCCCGGGCCGGGTCCTTGCGGAACGTGATCGACCGTTCACCCTTGAGCACCGGCCGGGCACGTTCGGTCAGCTTGAGCGATCCGACCTGGGAATCGACCTGCACGAGTCCCGCCGCGACGAGTTGGCGGTGGACCGATTGCCACTGCTGCTGGTTGAGGTCGGACCCGATGCCGTAGGTGGTGACCCGGTCGTGGCCGAAGCGTTGGATCTTTTCGGTCTGGGCCCCGCGCAGGACGTCGATGAGATGCCCCGCGCCGAACGACTGGCCGGTGCGGTAGACATTGGACAGCGCCATCTGCGCCGCGGTGGTCCCGTCCCATGTCTCAACGGGTTCGAGGCAGGTATCGCAGTTGCCGCAGGGATGCTCGTAGTCGTCGCCGAAGTATTCGAGGAGCACCTGTCGGCGGCAACGGGTCGTTTCGCAGTAGCCGAGCAGTGCGTTGAGCTTGGCGTGCTCGATGCGCTTCTGTTCATCGGCAGCTTCGGAGCCGTCGATGAACTTGCGGAGCATGACCGCGTCGCCCAGGCCGTAGGCCATCCATGCGTCGGCGGGCTCGCCATCGCGGCCGGCGCGGCCGGTCTCCTGGTAATAAGTCGCCCCTGAAAATCTTCGCTGAATCGATGAATGCAGGGTGAACTTGGGTTTG
>CAYYPN010000349.1:0-2987 GCA_964473545.1 uncultured Planctomycetaceae bacterium | reverse complement strand
GGCTATGTATGGCGAAACAGACTAACACGACGCAAAAAAACATGGCCCCGCCATTGACTGGAGCCTGTCCTGTGCTATGTTTTCAGGGTTGCGAACGTGCTACCGGCGGCGGTCAACAGCCTGGGATGAACCTCCCAACCCCCATCCGGGCCGAACACAGCGACCGCACCGCTCCACCGCCACAGGGATCAGGCTGGTCTTAAGCCAGACGACATAGCTTTCCGGTTGTTGCGCGCTGTCTTACAGCCAGCGTGTTGAGGTGTATCGACTTGAACCGCGACGACGCCAAACGACGTGTCCTGCAGGCGACGGACCTGGTCCAGCTCGTCGGCGAGCAGATCGCGCTGCAGCGCAAGCGGCGTGAGTACGTCGGGTTGTGCCCGTTCCACGATGACAAGAACCCGTCCATGAACGTCAGCCCGGAGAAGCAGATTTACAAGTGCTTCGCCTGCGGCGCCGGCGGCGATGCGTTCAGCTTCGTCATGGACTACCACAAGATGAGCTTCCCCGAAGCCCTGAAGTACCTGGCCGACCGGGCGGGCATCGAACTGCCGCAGGGACCGGGGCGCGAGCGAGCCGACGGCAACGACGACATCCGCGACCGCATGCGCAAGGCCAACGACCAGGCCGTTCGCTTTTTCCGCAGGCAACTGGCCGACGAAACCGTCGGCGCCGCGGCCCGGGATTACATCGCCAAACGCGGCATCAGCGACGAAATGGTCGATGCCTTCGCCATCGGTTATGCCCCGGATCAGTGGGACGCCCTGGCCTCGGCCGTGGACAAGCACAACCTCGATCGACAGGCCTTCGTCGCGACCGGGCTGCTGGCCGACCGCAACGACGGCTCGGCATTCGATCGACTCCGCCACCGCCTGATCTTTCCGATCTTCGATGCGATCGGTCGGCCCATCGCGTTCGGCGGGCGCATCCTCCCCGGATCAAAGCGAGACGATTCAGCGGAAGACGCCAAGTACCTCAACAGCCCCGAAACCCCGCTGTTCAACAAGTCGGCGACACTGTTCGGCCTGAACCAGGCCAAGAAGCCGATCATCGACGCGGCTGCCTCGATCATCGTCGAAGGCTACACCGACGTGATCGCCTGTCACCAGGCCGACTTCCGCAACGTCGTCGCCACGCTGGGCACGGCGTTGACTCGCGAACATGCGGCTGAACTCAAACGATACTGCGACCAGGTGATCCTCGTCTTCGACGCCGACGAAGCCGGCCAGAAGGCCGCCGACCGGGCGCTGGAAGTGTTCTTCTCCGAGCCGGTCGATGTGAAGATCGCCACCTTGCCCGAGGGCAAGGACCCGGCTGATCTGCTCGGCGAAGCCGATGGCCCGGCGCGGTGGACGCAGGCGATGGAAGCGGCGGTCGATGCGATGGACTTCCACTTCAGCCGCATTCGGCAGACCTTCGATTCCACCGACACCCTCAGCGGCAAGCAGCGCGTTGCCGAACAGTATCTGCAGACGCTCGTGCAACTCGGTCTCAAGCAGATGGAACCGACGCGCCGTGGGATGGTCCTTTCGCGCATCGCCGAACTGCTGCGGCTGGACCTGAACACGGTCGACCGGCTGACCCGCAAGTTCGCCCCGCGGCGGCAGGTTGGCGCGCGCGAAAGTGGCCCGCTCGGTCAGATAACGACCGCCGGCGCCGCCCGCCGCACCGCCCGCGCCGAATCCGAGGCCATTATCGTCGGTTGCCTGATCCATCACGCCGATCTGTTCCACGAGACGATGTCGGACGGCCGGGCGTTTGACGAGTCGATCACCGCCGATGATTTCGAGGACCCGGCCACGCGTCAGGTCTTCGTCGCCGTGCACGACTGGCTGCTCGACCACGACACGATCGAGCCCGGCGATGTGCGGGCCATGACCGACGATGAGCAGGTCGTTCGCCATGCGATCGACCTGACCGAGCACGCGGGACTGATGTTCGGCCCCGAGCGTGAGGCGGCCCTGCGAGCGTTGCGTGCGACGGTGCGAGACCTGCATGCACGCCTGGCCCGCCACGAATTTGAACACGGCCCTCAAGATGCCAATGATGATGCGGACCTTCGCCTGGCGCGATTGCGAGAGTTGGCCGCGGCCAGCCCCGCCGCCGGCAAGGTCCCCCGCATCACCGGATAAATGCTCCGAACCCCCGCCGCCGCACGCGGCATGGACACAACCAGGCAAAGGACAGCCCGATGAGTGACGAGACACAAATGCCCACCCAGACGCTCAGCGCCACCATTCCCGACGAGGTGCAAAGCCTCATCAACCTCGGCGCCAAGCGCAAGTACCTGACCTACGACGATCTCAACGAGACGTTGCCGGACAACTGGGTCGAGCCCGATCGCGTGGACGAGTTGCTCGTGCACGCGGACGAGCTCGGCATCCGCATGGTCGAAAGCCGGCAGGTCAAGCCCAAGACCGTTGAGTTCGAAGAGGACGACAAGCCCGCCCCCGACACCGGCGACAGCCCCAAGGACATCGCCGCCGCGCTGCAGGAGGCGTTGAACGAAGCCGGCGCCCGCCGCATCGACGACCCGGTGCGGATGTACCTGACGCAGATGGGCGAGATCAGTCTGCTCACCCGGGCGGAGGAAATCCGCCTGGCCAAGAAGATCGAGCTTTGCCGCATGATCTTCCGCCGCAAGTTGCTGCAGAACGACTACGCCATTCAGCAGGCCGTCGACATCCTCGAGCTGGTGCGGACCGGCGAGTTGCCGTTCGATCGGACGATGAAGATCTCCACCGAATC
Organism: uncultured Planctomycetaceae bacterium; assembly: GCA_964473545.1. Classification (GTDB taxonomy): domain Bacteria; phylum Planctomycetota; class Phycisphaerae; order Phycisphaerales; family Zrk34; genus CAYWKS01. The sequence goes on along the minus strand of CAYYPN010000349.1, from coordinate 239 downwards.
GCGAGGACTGGGAGCGCCTGGACACCGAGCGGCTGAGCAAGAAGGTCCGCGAAGAGATTCAGGTCCAGATGAAGCGTCGCCGCCGCAAGCTCGCCACGCTCGTCGAGGAGTTGAGCCTCCGCACGAGCAAGGTCCAGCCCCTGCTGCACAAGCTCCGCAGCATCTGCGCCAAGATGGAGACCATCCAGCGCGACCTGGCCCGGGCTGAGAAGTACCCCGACCGCGCCGACCCCGAAGAC
>CAYYPN010000348.1:0-2993 GCA_964473545.1 uncultured Planctomycetaceae bacterium | reverse complement strand
AAGTTTGGTCCGTTTTTGACGACTTTGGTCGTGAGTAGCGTAGGTGTGATGAAAAGTTGACGTTCAGCGAGATGCGGTGCGAGCACATCTTTGACGAATCGCTCTTCAGTCTGCCCCTCGACAAGGATCAGGGCGCGTTTCATGGCCGCGCTCCGAGCAAGTTTTTCTCCCAGAGCTCACCCAAGGCATAGCTCTCAAGCCAATCGGTACGATCAGCGCTGTTCAATTGCCGGAATACGCTTTGCCCGTCTTCGCGATCGACCGTCCATACGTCTTCGGGCGTGAACTGATTAACAAGCGTGACCGACTGCGTGGCGACGAGAACCTGCGTGCGCGTGGCGGCAGCTTCGAGCATGTTGGCCAGTACCGTGATTGCAGCCGGATGCAGGCCTAACTCAGGCTCGTCGAGCAGAACAAGCGGGGGAAGATCAGGCTGGAGGAGCAGCACCGACAGGCAAATGAAGCGCAGCGTTCCGTCCGACAGTGATGAGGCATTGAAGTAGGCATCGCTGCTACGTTCATTCCATTCGAGACGAATCTTCGTCGGATTCAGTCTTGAAGGCGTGAGTTGGAACTTATCGAAGAACGGTGCAATTTGCCGAACCGTATCCTGAATAAGACTGAAATGCTGCGGCTTTTGTTGTTGAAGGTAATAGAGAAACGCAGCGAGGTTCTCTGCCTGCGGGCGGAAGAAGCGGTTGTCTTCGACATCCGAATACGTCTTCGCGGGAGCCGTATCGCTCGTGTCATGGAAGTGGTAGACCCGATAGCTTTCGAGGTCGGCGAGGATATGCCGCGGGCAGAGGTGCGTCATTTCCTTGAGCCGTGATTCTTTCGTGCCGGATGCAACAGAAAAGTCATACGGCTCCGGATAATGTTCCTTCTCGTGGTAATAGGCCACTTCCTCACCAATGAAGAGCGAATCGTCATCCGTACCAGTCAAGCGAACACGGTAGCGATTGGTCGTGCGGCCCTTACCGAACTCGACATCAATCTCCATTTGTGGCGAACGCTTGCGACCATAATAGAGCAGCGAGTCTGCGCCACCTTTTAACTGGGTATAACCGCCGAGATTCTGATTGACGATCTCCTTCAGCAAGCGAAAGACGCCGATCAAATTCGATTTCCCCGAACCATTGCCACCGATAACGACGTTAAGCGGTCGAAGGAGCAGTTCCTGCTCACGGATCGACTTGAAGTTAGTGACTTTGAGCCGCTGTAGTGTTCGCATCTGAGTCCTGCGTTGGTTCTACCGTGTTCCCGCATCGAATTGTATCCAGAATGACACCGTGTCGATAGAGCAGTCATGCTCGCCCTCTCCATCCGCCAACCGCATGCCGTCCCTACTTCGGGGTGCCCCGAAAGTTGATCCTGCAGGGGTTCGGCCGTGAGTTCAAGGCCGACGACAACTTCAGGGCGGGTGGTGGCGTGGAGTTCGACTCCGTCCGCCGCAAGTCCGCGGTCGCCCGCCGCGGGGCGTTGGGGAGCGGTTCTTGGTTCAATCGTTCCATGCGGGCATGAGCAGCACTCGGTCACGGCCTTCGGCGTTGCCAGATGGGATGGAGTCAGCATTCAAATCGCAGGACAACTGTTCGTTCGCGAAATCCGCAGTTACATTATACGGTTAGCGGTGTGCTTCGCATGGCGACTGGCGAAGACGCGATGCCGCGGCGCTGTGCGGCGGTGGCTTTCCGCGACAGGTCTGTGAAAGAGGTGCTGATTGACTTTGAATCTGCAACATCCGCTGGCGATCGCGATGTGGGACTTTTCCTGGCTCGAACGCCGCTGGCCCGGGGCTGGATACGAAGACTGGAAACGGGCGTTGGATGAACTGGCCCAGCGGGGTTACGACGCGGTGCGGATCGACGCCTACCCCCACCTGCACGCCGCCGGCGCCGACCGTTCATATACCATCCTCCCCTGGTGGAACCAGCACGACTGGGGCAGCCCCGCCAGCGTGCGCGTGACGATTCAACCCGACCTCAATCACTTCATTCGTCTCTGCCACGAGCGCAACCTCCGCGTGGCGCTGTCGACGTGGTATCAGCAGGACACTGAAGACCGACACATGATGATTCCCGACGCCACGACGCAAGGGGCGCAATGGGCGCTTGTGCTGGATGCGATCGCGGCCGACGGTTTGCTCGATGCGATGCTGTTTGTCGACCTGTGCAACGAATGGCCGAGTCCGGGACGGGCGAAGTTCTTCATCACCGATCCCGCCGAGCGGGCTTTTCACATGCCGCCCTCACTGGCCTGGATGCGACAGGCGATCCAGACCGTGCGGCAGCGCTATCCGGGTTTGAACTACTGCTTTTCCTTCCCCGGCGGCCCACCGCCGCCCGCGGACGCCGCCGAGCCGCTGCACGAATTACTCGATCTGTTCGAGCCGCACCTGTGGATGGCTCACGGGAATGACAGCGAGTTTCATCGGCGGATCGATTACCACTACGAACGATTCGACCCGGTCGGGTATGAGAAGATCGTCGATCGGGCCGAGCCGTTGTACCGGGCCAGTCCCGCGTACTGGCAGGGGTTGATGTTGACGTTGATCAATCAGCACGCCGAATGGTCGCGCCAGGCGCAGCTTCCGTTGGTGACCACCGAGTGCTGGGGGATTGTGAATTACAAGGATTGGCCTGGGTTGAACTGGGACTGGGTGAAGGAGTTGTGCGAACTCGGCACGCAGGCCGCCGCCGCGACCGGCCGCTGGGCCGCGATCGCCACAAGTAATTTCTGCGGGCCGCAATTCACAGGCATGTGGCGCGACATCGACTGGCACCGTCGCCTGACCGACCTGATCCACCAATCGGCCCTGCCTGAAGAAGCCCGGGCGCAGTGTGCGCAACTGCCTTAGAACCCGCGACAATGATGCTGCGGTCTTGATGCATGCACAGCCCATCTCATGTTCGTTCCCGCGTAGTACGACAAAAGCAAGCCCGAAGAAGAGAGTAGAAAACAGACCGCAGGAGAGGTCTTGACGCTCGCGGACG
>CAYYPN010000347.1:0-2994 GCA_964473545.1 uncultured Planctomycetaceae bacterium | reverse complement strand
CAACGACGGCGAGAGTGCCGAGTCCCTCGGCCTCGACGGCACCGAGACCTTCGACATCGCCATCGACAACAACCTCAAGCCCGGACAGACCGTGCAGGTGACGGCTCACAAAGACGACGGCAAGCCGATCGAGTTCCAATGCCGCTGCCGCATCGATACCCCCGTCGAAATCGACTACTTCCGTAACGGCGGCATCCTCCACACCGTCCTGCGCAAGATCGCGGGTAACTGATTCCATAACGCCGCGATCCCCAAGGGATCCCGTTGGGACCGGGGGTCGCGGTCTGCGGGCCATCGCCCCGCCGGTTTGGCGTGGCCCGGGGCTGGCGGTTATGCTGACCGGTCGATCAGGTGGCTCTGCCAATCACGATCCATTGCAAACCCGAACCGAGAGGATTGAACTGTGAATCGCATCTTGATGCTTTGTGTGGCGTTGGGCGTTCTGGCGGGGATGATGCTGGCGACCGGCTGCGATCAGGCCGGCGCCAACGGCGCCGCGTCCGAGGCCAAGCCGCAGATCGTCGTCGTTGACGCGATGAAGGTCAGCAGCGAAGTCGGCCGCGACGAAGACCTGCGCACCCAACTGACCAGCGCCGGCCAGCAGCTCCAGCAGCAGCTCCAGCAGCAGCAGACCAAGTACCGCGCCGAGATCGAAGCCAAGCGCGAGACCTTCGGCGATAACCCCACCGACGAACAGCAAGCCGAACTCGCTCGCATGGCCCAGGCGGCCAATCGCAACCTCAACCAGCTCCAGACCATGGCCCAGCAGCGGATCCAGCAGATGCAGGCGGGACTTGTGAATCAGTTCCGTGACGAACTGGCCCCCATCGCCCAGAAGATCGCCCAGGAACACGGCGCCAAGGTCGCCATGATCAACAACGGCAACATCCTCTGGTATGACGGGGCGATCGACGTGACCGATGAAGTCATCGGCGCCCTGCAGGCCGCGGGAGGCCCCACCAGTGCGACCGACAGCCCGGTGACCACGCCGACGCCCCAGATGCCGGCCACGACAACCCTCCCCAACGCCCCGGCGACCACGACGATGCCCGACCCGAACCTCATGCCGTGATCCGGTTCGCCGCACGGGGCATCACGGTTGTATCGTGACGCTGCCGCCGTACAGGAACTTCCCGTAGCCCAGCGTAAACGCCCAGCAGCCGTACAGCGCGTGCTCGATGAGCGAAGGGACGAGGCTGCCGCTGCGGCGGTAGGTGCGCACAAACATCAACCCGCCGAAAAACGTCAGCACCAGCGCCTCGACGTTGAGGAAGAACACGTGCGCGAAGCTGAACATGCTCGCGGCCACCAGCCACATCACCGGCCAGGTCGGAAACAGCGGCCGGTAGCGGTGCATCAAAAACGCCCGCCAGATCACGCCCTGCGGCAAGACGGAAAAGACCGGGTACAGCAGCATCACCAGCGCCCAGAACGCCGGGGCTCGCCTCGGAAAACTGAACAGCGCGTCCGGATGCTGCCACGCCATGTATCCGAACATCAGCCCGCCGAGGAGGGCGAACCGCAGCAGCACCGGGCGGAGGTTCGCTCCCATGCCGCGCACGCCGATGAGCCGGCGCCGGTCGAATGACTTGTCGAACAAAAGCACGATGAACACGAGGATCGCCGTCGACACCAGCATCAGCGGCACGATCCCGCCCGGCCAGCCGCCGGGGTCGGTCAGGATCAATTCCAGCCGCCACATCGCCAGTCCCGCGGGCATCGCCACGAAAAGCAGCAAGAACTCGACGCCAAGGTAAATCCGTCGGGCCATACGCGGCACATCTTAGCGGGTAAGCGAGGCCCTTCCGGCCGATTTCATGACAGTTCGCTGCACCAATCCGACGACGCGTGCCGATAACACCATCAAAGGACCGCGCCTTGACCATGACACCCACCCGGCGATCGACCGCGCCGCAGGCGACCGCTGCCGACGCCGGCGAAACCGCGCCCCCGCGCGTGCTGCTCGTCGGCACGGCCCGGACCGTGCGCCAGATGCGCCACACCCTCGATGCCGCCGACCAGCCGCTCGTCATCGTCGGCGCCGCCCTCTGGCAACCGCTCGAAGCCATCCCCCCCGGCACGAACGTCAAGCTGCTCGGCAGTGCCGCGGAGTTGCCCCGGCTTGCGACGGAACACGCGATCGACACCGTGTGCGTCTCGCTGCCGATGGTCATGGGCGGGGCCGTCCGCCAGGTGCGGGCCGCCTGCGACAACCTCGGGCTGGTCTGCCGGTTCATGCCGACCCTGCGCGATCAACTGACCGGCCGGCTCTACGCCCACGCCGGGCAGATCGATTACGACCGGCTGCTCGCCCGACCGCCCCGTCGCCTCGACGAGTCGAGCATCGACCAGCTTCTGCGCGGCAAGACCGTCCTCGTCACCGGCGCCGGCGGCAGCATCGGGTCCGAACTCGCACGCATCATCGCCGACCATCAGCCTGGCCGACTCATCCTCGTCGAACGGGCGGAGAACAACCTGTTCGAAATCCACCGACGCATCCACGAGCGCCGGCCGGACCTGGACATCGACGCGGTGCTGCATGACGTGACGCATGAAGCCCGCACCGCCGCGCTCTGCCAGCGGCATCGACCGCAGATCATCTTCCATGCCGCGGCCCACAAACACGTGCCCATGATGGAAGACCACCCCCGCCAGGCGGTGGAGAACAACTTCTTCGGCACCAAAAGCATCGCCGACGCCGCTCACGCCGCCGACGCCGAACGCTTCGTCATGATCTCCAGCGACAAGGCGGTCAACCCCTCCAACGTCATGGGCGCGACCAAGCGACTGGCCGAACTGTACATCCAGACCCTCAACGCCCAGAGCGACACCGCTTACACCATGGTCCGGTTCGGCAACGTGCTGGGGTCGGCCTGCAGCGTGCTGCCGATCTGGACGTCACAACTGGCCGAGGGGCTGCCGCTGACCGTCACCGACGAACGGATGACGCGGTACTTCATGACGATCCCCGAGGCCGCGGCACTGGTCATTCAG
>CAYYPN010000346.1:0-2998 GCA_964473545.1 uncultured Planctomycetaceae bacterium | reverse complement strand
CGAGAGCCAGCCCTTGAGGGTGGCCAGGTCGGCGATGTTCGCCATCGCCTCCTCCGCCGGGTAGTACTCGAGGAGTCCCTCCCGCTCCACCACCTGCCGCTTCGCGTCGAGCACCGTCCCGATGTCCGCCGGCCGCAGGTGGCCGTCCTCGATGATGGCCTTGGTCAGGACCTTCTCGGCTTCCATGAGGGTCAGGCCCCGGAGGTTCGCGTACAGGCGACGCAGGTCCTCCGGCTCCATCTCGGGCTCGGGCTGCTCGGCGATCTGCGTCGCCGGCCTCGTCGGCTCCGGCTCGGGCATCGACGGCAACTCGCCCGGCTCGATGCGCATCCGCAACGCCGTCTGGTTCTCCACACGAACGTCGTTGCCGTCGTAATCGATGTCCTTCTCGTTCGGCCAGACCCGCAGGTCTTCCATGCCCATCTCACGCACGCGCTCGGTCATCGACACGCTGATCGCATGCAGGGCGCTGTGATAGAACGTGTGCTGATCCAGACGCGGGATGTCCATCACGCGCACCTGGACCGTCTTGGTCCCTTCACGCGCCGCGATGTAGCCCGAATCGGTTTCGGCCAGAACGACCGGCGTTTCGAGCAGGCCCTTCACCCGGGCCGGCGTCATCTGCACACCCTTGACCGGGCTGAGCAGGATCTGGCTGACGGTGTAGCTCGGGCCGTCGGCGGGCCGGGCCGTCTCCCAGATCGGGCCCACGCGCACCGGCCGACCGCGCCCGGTCATCGAACGCACCTGCAGGCGCAGGGCGGTCTGACCCTGCAGGCGCAGGTCCCGGCCGCTGTCGAGGTCGATGTCATCGGGATGGGCGATGACGACCACGCCGGCGTAGCCCCACTCGCTGAAGTGGTCGACGATCGTCGAGCCGATCTGCCGAATCGCCGAGGCGTGCATCGCGTCCTTCGGCAGGCTCGGCACCTCGCGCAACTTGATGGTGGTCGTCTGCAACCCGTCGCGCGGCGAGACGTAACCGCTGTCCGTGATCCCCAGCGTCACGTCCAGTTCCATCATCAGCTTCGTCGGCGGGTGAACCGGCAGATCCTCGGCGAAGTCGATGTACAACTGATCGACCGGGTAGCTCGGCCCGTCGCTGGCAATCGCCTTGGCCGCCATCGCCTGCGTTGTGACCAGACCCCACGCCAACGCGGCCAACACGAACATCGCCAACCGTCGATGACGGCAGGCAACGCTCATTGTGCTGCTCGCGTCACGCCCCACATCCTTGAGTCGTGAGTGCATGTTCTGTCCTATGTTGTTCTACCGGCCGCGACTCTCGATCTGCGACCGCTGAATCGAACCCCTGATCGGCAGTTCACTGACATGCTGCGCCCCTTTCAATGCGGCGCCGGCCCGACGCCAGAAACTGCCGTACACAATCAGACCGATAAACAGTATGCCCTAAGGCCGCCCTGTGGGTCAAGTCCCTCACCGACCTCGCGTTGCGAGCCGAAGCTCCAGACCGGTGCGGGATATGGCCCCCTAGGCCGCGCTGCGATGGCAGGTTCGGCCTTTCTCACGAACGGGCCATCTCACAACAAGCACACAGGGTCAATCGTCGCTTGAACATCGATTGGACCAACATTTTTGCCGCGCCAGGCCCGATCACGTGCCAAAATCGGGCCGGACGACCCGGATGAAATCAAACGCACGTTTCGGCCGCGGGGCCGGGACGAACAGGCTTTGACCGCCCCGCAAACCCGCTTTATGATTCGCATTCATCCCACCATGGAGAGGTGGCCGAGCGGCTGAAGGCGCCGGTCTCGAAAACCGGTATGGCGTTTACGTCATCGTGGGTTCGAATCCCACCCTCTCCGCTTGCATGGGAACCGCCAATGGTTCCGCAGAACGAACGCCAGCCCTGTCAAAAGGCGGCGACCTTTCGGGTGTTGCCGGTGCGGCTGGAATAGATCACGGCGATCCGCATGGTTGCTCCTTGGATGGGCGGGTGAATGCCAAGTGATGGTTGTTTTTAGTTGGGCCATCGGTGTCAATCGCGACGCCGAAGACGCGCTCCAGAAGTGACCAGTCCGGGGCACCGTCGTTCAGACACGAACCGACGAGCCGGCCGCGCTGCATGACCAATACGCGGTCGCAGAAGCGGATCGCCAGGTTGATGTCGTGCATGACCACGGTCACGGCCATGTCACGCTCTCGTGCCAGGTACTGAAGCAGATGCATCACGTCGAGTTGATGCCCGATGTCCAGTGCGGAGGTTGGCTCATCCAGCAGCAGCACGCGCGTCTGCTGGGCGAGGGTCATGGCGATCCAGGCGCGCTGGCGCTCGCCGCCGGAGATCTCGGCCAACGGTCGATCAGCCAATTCACCCAGCTCGCAGCTTCGGATTGCATGCTCGATGGCTGTGCGGTCGGTCGTATCGAAGGGTTCGAACCATCGCGAGTGCGGCGCTCGACCACAGTGCACCAGGTCGCGTACGGTCATGCCGGGCGGGCCATCTGGGTGCTGAGGCAGCATGGCCAGCAACCGTGCGCGGTGGCGGCGGGGCATTTCCGCAAGCGGTTGATTGTCGATCAGGACCTGGCCGGCCATCGGCGTCAGATTGCCGCTGATTGATTTGAGTAATGTTGACTTGCCGCAACCGTTGGGGCCGACGATGCCGACAAGTTCGCCGCAGCGGAACTCAGCAGTCGCGCCCTCGATCACCGGTCGTTTGGCATATCCGGCGGAAAGGTCGACCACACGAACGATTGCATCGTCACGCGTTGGGGCGTCTGGGGGTGGGGGTTGTGCCGCGGTCGAAGTCATATCAGTTTGCGTTTGTAGAGCAGTGCAACGAAGTACGGCCCGCCGATCATCGCGGTGAGCACGCCCACCGGCATCTCACCCAGTGACCGGGCGGCGATGTCGGCCCAAAGCACCATGACCGCGCCGGCCAACAGGGACGCGGGCAGCAGGCGGCCGTGCTGATGGCCGACCGTCATGCGCATGATGTGCGGAATGACCAGGCCGACGAACCCGATCACGCCCA
>CAYYPN010000345.1:0-3060 GCA_964473545.1 uncultured Planctomycetaceae bacterium | reverse complement strand
AACCCAAGTTCACCCTGCATTCATCGATTCAGCGAAGATTTTCAGGGGCGACTCATGCACGTCACCACCAGGATCCCCTGCAGCCACAGCAGCGCGATGCGGCCGGCCTCGAGGCTGGCGTTCGACTCGATCATCACGATCAGGCCCATCACGATCAGCGACACCAGCAGGAACAGGATCAGCACCGCCGCGAGGAAGCGGCCGTTCACCGCCTGCCGCAGTTCCTTGATGACGATCGGATTGATGCGGTCGTCGAAGTTCGTCAAGGGTCCGGACATCTGGCTCATGATGCGGTATCCGTGGTGGAAGATGAACGAGGCGGCGGAGCGCTCGGCACAACGGTGCGCGGGGACATCGCCGGACTGTAGCGGTACACCGTGCCGACCCGCACCTGCTTGGCCCGGAAGTAGAGCAAGGTGATCGTGGTCGCGTAAATCGATCCGGGCATGAACACCAGTGCGAATGCGCCGAGGCCCGCCCCGGCCAGCCCGCCTTTGATCGCCGCCTGGTTATAGATCACGACGATCCCCAGCGTCAGCAGCATGCCGAACAAGGTGAAAATCCCCCAGCCGATCCCTTCGGGAATCGACCGGATCACGCACCCGATCGCCAGCAGGCTCATGATCCCGGCCCAACTGAAGATCGTGTTGATGAACAGGATCATCGCGATCGTCGGCAGGTCGATCCCCCGCATCAGCGTGCAGGCATAGGCGAACGGCGCCATCGTGCTCAGCACCATCAGGTCGATCATCATCGCCGACCACGTCTTGCCCCAGAAGATGCGCACGAAGCTCAGGCCCGGCAGGCGCAACTCGTCGATCTGCTCGTTGAGGCATTCGTAAAGCATGCGTCCGCCGGCGTAGAGCGGCACGCCGATCACCAGCACCACGACCAGTGCGAAGCTGAGCATGCGGAACAGGTCCCGTCCCATTTCGAGGTTGTCGGGCGGCTGCACGATGACCCACCCGCTGAACAGCAGCAACTGCACGATGAGAAACAGCGCCACCAGGCCCAGCGCCTGCCGCGAGCGCACCGCCTGGCGCAGCTCCTTGATGACAATCGGGCTCAGCCGATCATCCCACCGTTGCCAGCGCGTCGCCCACGCGGTCACGACACCTCTCCCCGGGTCACGCTCATGAAGATTTCCTCCAGGTGCGCCCGGCGCTGGGCGAACTCGAGGATGCGGAAATCGCGACGGATCAACTCCACGAGAATGTCACAGGTCATCTCCTCCGTACCGGCAATTTCCGCCTCGACGTGATCGGCGGCAACGTAGGCTTCGACCACGTGCGGCATCTCCAGCAGGGCCTTGTGCAACTGGTCCGGCGGGCAGATCGCGCGAATGCTCAGCTTGATGCGCGGCTCCTCCCCTTCGGCGGCGCCGTTGCCCCGCAGAATCTCGCCGATGGTCCCCGCGGCGACGATGCGGCCGTGCTCGATGATCACCGCGCCGTCGCAGATCTCCGCCAGCTCGGTCAGGATGTGCGAGCTGATGAGCACCGCCTTGTGCTGATCCTGGGCGAGGACCTTGAGCAGTTCGCGCAGCTCGACGCGAGCCCGGGGATCCAGACCGGCCGCCGGTTCGTCGAGCACCAGCAGCGGCGGGTCGTGGATGATCGCCCGGGCCAGCGACACGCGCTGTTTCATGCCTTTGCTCAGCGCCCGCAGGGTCTTGTCGCGGATGCCCATGAGGTTGGTGAAATTTTCAACGCTCTCGATGACCTGGTCGCGCTTGGGCTGGTGGATGTCGTAAGCGCGGGCGAAGAAGTCGAGGTATTCGTGGACGGTGATATCGCGGTGGGTGGGGAGGCTGTCGGGCATGTAGCCGACCAGCCGCCGGGCGGTTTCGGGGTTCTCGATGATGCTGACACCGTCGATGGTGCAGTCGCCGGCGGTCGGCTCGTCGAGGGTGGCGAGGATGCGCATGGTGGTGGTTTTGCCGGCGCCGTTGGGTCCGATGAACCCGAAGATCTGGCCGGACTCGAAACCGAAGGTGATCCCATCGACCGCGCGGGTCGAGCCGAAGTGTCGCTTGAGGTTATTGACGTGGACTTTCATGGTGTGGCCCCCGGGTGTGCCTGGGTACTGCTTTCAACGATGCCGATGACAAAGGCCTCGGCCTGGCGGACGTGCGCGCCTTCGAGGCCCGGTTCAACGAACGGGTTGCCGTCGAGCACGGCGACGTAGGTGTTGGGTCGCAACTGCGGCGGGTTGTGGCCGCGCAACTGGCGGAAGCTGTCGATCCAGTCCTGCGTGGCCAGTTGACGCCACTCGGGGGCGCCCGATTGAACGCTGTCGTTGCTTGGTCGCAGGTCGACGGTATCGCCGGCCCGCGCAGCGGGGGAGTCGGTCGAGCCGACGGCCTCGAACACGGCGCCGGTGTCGTCGGCGTAATAGACACGGACGAGGTTCGCGCCCAGGCCGTTGGTGGCGACGTAGCCGTTGCCGTCGGGCGCGGGTTTGAGGACCAGGCGTTCGCGGACCTGGGTGTGGGGCTTGCGGATCATGAAGTGGGCCGGCACGCGGGCGATGACCCAGCCGGTGTCGAGGTTCTGGCCGTGGGTGAGGTTGATGCTGCGTGAGCGGCCGCCGTCGCGATGCCAGGGATTGTTGCCGAGTTGAGGGGTGAGTTCGGTGTGGGGATCGAAGGTCAACCCGCCGCCGGGCGTGAGCGGCGCGTAATACGCCGCCCAACCGATCGTTGCCGCGGTCTGGTGGTCAGGCCGCTGGTCAAGCACGGTGATTGAAGCGACCCGCCGATCCGCGCCGAAGCCCTCGGCGGTCACCGCGTAGACCCAGATCAACAGGCAGGTCACCAGCGAGATCGCCGGCACCGTCCATAGCAGCCACATCCGCCGCCGCTTGCGGCCGAGCACCCACAGGTTCACCGGGCCGATCACCACGGCGAACGTGATCATCAACACCAGCAGCCCGTTGGCCGGGACGGTGATCTGGTCGACCACCGGAAAGTCGCGGTTGGCCTGGGCGACGTCGCGCGTGCTCGACCAGGCGCCGGCGTTGGCGCGCCAGGTCTGGCCGAGCCGATCGTATTGCGTGGCG
>CAYYPN010000344.1:0-3092 GCA_964473545.1 uncultured Planctomycetaceae bacterium | reverse complement strand
GACATGCTCGCGGTCGGCGATGGCTCGTGCTTCGTCATCCGCTCCGGCCGCCACGCCATGCTCTTCGACTGCGGCTCGAGCAACTACGCCCAGATCGGCCGCTACACCATCGTCCCCGCGCTGCGCGCCCTCAACGTCCATCGACTCGATGCGATCGTGATCAGCCACCCCGATTACGACCACTTCTCCGGCACGCTCGACGTCGTCGATCACCTGGCGGTCGATCGGATCATCACGACCGAGCACACCCTCGCCGACGCCGCGGCCAACCCGGACGGTGCGACCGGCTATCTCATCGACGCGCTGCGCCGGCGCGACATCACGATCGAAACCATTCACGCCGGCTGGTCGCAGACGTTCGGCCGGGCCGAGGTGGCCGCCCGCTGGCCGCCGGTGGGGGTGAGCTTCGAACGCAACAACGACGCGTCAATCATGCTCGCGTTCGACGTCGCGGGCAGGCGGCTGTTCATGTGCGGCGACGTGCAGGAGATCGCCATGATCCGCATGCTCGCCTCGGGCACGGACCTGCGCGCCGACGTGACCGACCTGCCCCACCACGGCAGTTTCCCGCCGTCCGCGGCGAACTGGCTGGCGGCGGTCGAGCCGAACGTCGTGCTGCAATCGTCCAGCCCCCGACGCCTCCGCTGGGATAAGTGGCCCGGACATCTCGGCCAGGCCCAACGCTGGATCACCGCCGACCACGGCATGGTCAGCCTCACCATCGACCCCGACGGCACGATCCGCGTCCAGCCGTTCGTGGACGAATAAACGCAACGACAGGTTTTCAGTTTTCGGTTTTCAGATTTCGGGCAAGCAAGGCGTATCCCCGGAATCACATCCGCCATCCGCCATCTGAAAACTGAAATCTGAAATCTGAAAACCCCTCCCCGCCGCAGTTTCTGCAGCCCGCCGACCCGCCGGTTCACACGGGTGTATAATGCATGTGTGATTCGTGCCTCGCACTGTCTTTACGACGGAGGCCGACATGATCCGTGCATCCTTATTCATCGCCCTGGCCACCGTGGTGCTGGCGTCTTCCTTGCACGCTGACGCCGCCGAGGCGGCCGACGCGCAGGCCGAGGTCAAGCAGCTTCGCCATGAACTGGCCGACCTGAAGTTGCAGGTCAACCAGACGCTGGACGAGCTGCGTGAGTTGAAGACCGATCAGGCGGTATCGCCGCGTCACCGGGTCACCGACGCCGACCGCCGCGCGGCGTTGGAGCGCATCGAAAGCCTGCTCGCCCGACAGCATCGGCTTGACGATCAACTCGACGACCTGCTCGATCGTCAGGCCGAACTCGAAAGCGATGTGCCGGCGCATGCGACGAGCGACGCGCGCTACACCTATCGCTACGCCGACGAGCCGGCCACGCGCTGGGCCGCGCCCGAACCGACCGTCGACACCCGACCGACGACCTACACCACCCGCCGCATCAATGACGCGCCGACGCTGGCCTCGACCTACACCCGTTACACGAAGACCTACGCCGTCGACCGCCCGGTGGTCCGCACGACCGGCCCGGCCGTCTATGTGGGCAGGACCTATCGCCACAGCTATCGCGGCTGGCCGAACTACGGGTCGTACGACTACCGCCACCATCGCTACTACGGCCGCCATCACGTGGGCTACGCCTACCCGACGGTAAGCTGGGGCTACCGCTACAGCCGCCACCACAGCGGCAGCTACATCCACGTCAACACCGGCGGGTTCAGGCTCATCCTGCGATGACGTGAACGATCCGCCGCCCCGGTGCGTCTACGTGAATGAGCGACACCGCCAGGCCGGACCGGTCGGCCTTGGCGAAGCCGGGAGCCGGGTACCCGGCTCTTCGCAAGCTCAGAGCCGGCTTGAAGGCCTCGCCAGAGTTTGATTGGGAGTCGAACCATGCCCGGGCGCACCGTTGTCATCCTCAGCCTGTGTTTCCTGATGATCACCGCCGCGTCCGCCCCGGCGCAGGATGGGGGCAACGGCGAACCCGACCTTCGCACGCAACTGGCGGAACTGCGCCAGGCCCTGGCCCGGACGCGGCTGGAACTGCAGCAGGCCGCGGCGGAACTGGAAGACATCAAGGCGTTCCTCGCCGACCGCAACCTCGACGAGACGCTGGCCGAATGGCGGGCCGAGCGCGCGGCGCTGGTGGCCGAGCGCCGCGCCTGGCAGGCTGAACGCAGGCAACTCGAACGGGCGCGCGATGCGCTGCACCAGGTCACCCTCATCCAGGCCCGCGAGGCGGCCGAGCGCGAGCGGGCCGAACGCCAGGCCGCCGAGGACGCGGTCAAACCCAAGTGGTCGGCTCAATACGAGATGGGCCTGATCGATCGCGATCAGCAGACGCTGTATGTCGAGTCGACCGACGGGTCGGTGCTCGTGCAACAGTACCCCAGCGTCGACCGGCGCAACGTCATGGTGCGCGGCACGTTCCTCAACGAGTCGCACGCGCCGTGGCGTTACACGTTCGAGATCCGCCTGGCCGGCGACGAAGGCCGCAACCTCCCCGATTCGGCGCAACCGATCGTCGGCCAGTGGCGCTACCAGACCCCGCGGCTGGGCCCGGGCGACCTGCACGCGTTCGAAGTCAAGGTCCCGGTCACCAATGTCCACGACATCGAGGTCCTGCAGATCGGCAACGTCACCTGGGACCGCCCGACCGGGACGACGACCGACGGCAACACGCCCACCCCCCGCGGCACATCGCAAGAGTAGCGCCGCATTGATCGCCGGGTCCGGCGCCGGCCCGAATCACCGTTACAACCACGACAACCACACCCGGCGGCGTACGGAATCGGTGGGGGTAGCCAAATTTTAACGTGACTTGTCCCGGGGAGGTGGCTATGGTGATCCGCTCGGGCCGACCGCCTGGTCGTCACCCGTTCCCCAGATATGGAAGAGTGTGAGACTTGCTTGCCGGTCCGCGGTTGAGTTGTGCTGACGCCGCATGTCGCGGCGGCCGCGGAACGGAGAACGGGTCGCGCAGCGGTCGAGCTGCGCGCACGATCGGAGATTCGATTGATGCAAGTCAAACATGCGATGTGTACGGTCGGCCTGGCCGCGGCCATGACGCTTGGTCTGAGCCTGCCGGCCTCGGCGGCAC
>CAYYPN010000343.1:0-3102 GCA_964473545.1 uncultured Planctomycetaceae bacterium | reverse complement strand
TTGCGCCGTAGAGCGCGTTGGCCGGGACGGGCATCTCGCCCATCGAGTCCTTTTCGATTCGGGTCTTCGTGTCAGTCATCATGCGGTCCTTGGTCGTGGAATCGGGTGGGGGGTTCAGTGGTGGGGTGGCGGGTGCCTGCGGGGGATTACCTCGCGGCGGGAACCACGATCGCCTCGTCGAGTGCCGTGCGCCGCAGGGCTGCGGCAGCGGCCGGCTGCGAGTCGAAGCGACCGGCCTGCACAAGATACAGTCTTTGCCCCCGGTCCGTCACGCTGGGGTTGACCGTCACTGGCCCCAGCCGCGCCCGGGCGACGGCCGAGCGGATCTCGTCGGCCCGGCGATGGGCCAACGCGGGCTTGGAATAGGCCCCGAATTGCAGCGTGAACGACTCGGCCCCAAGTCGCTGTCGGATCGCCTGCTTGAGCTCGCGGTCGTTGGTCATGCCCATGGCCAGACTCAATCGGCGCTCGGCGGCGGTCCACTGGCCCTGACGCTGCTCGACCAGGGCGATGTGATACAGCACCCGCGCCCGCTCCTCGCCGTCGAGCTTCGCCTCGGCCATGGTCAGGTAACCGATGGCCTGGTCGTAATCACGCCGGTCGGTGTGGATCAGCCCGACGGTCGCCGCGGCGGGCCCGGCGAGCTCGGCCGTGCCCGATCGGGCGATCGGCGTCAGCAGCGTCAACGCCTCGGCGTCCTTGCCCAGCCGATACGCGCTCAGCCCC
The DNA here is from genome assembly GCA_964473545.1 of uncultured Planctomycetaceae bacterium. Taxonomy (GTDB): domain Bacteria; phylum Planctomycetota; class Phycisphaerae; order Phycisphaerales; family Zrk34; genus CAYWKS01. The sequence continues at coordinate 2,376 of CAYYPN010000343.1, read as the reverse complement.
GCAAGGTACCGGGCGACGCGCTGCTCGGCGCCGCTCGACCTTCGCGACAAACGTTCAGCCTCGTCGTACGCCTGGCGATACAGGCCCGATTCGTAGTGCCGCACGATCTGGCCGTGGGTGGTCTTGCTCGCCTCATTGCAGCCGGTCATCGCCCACAGCAACCCAATGGCCAGCCACACAATCGTTGCGTGATGTCTGTTCACATGCCGCATGAGATGCTATTGTAACCCAAGGCACACATCGGGAACGCACCGACATGCACAGTATGCTCTGGCCCATTCTCCGCAAGGCTGCGCTGCATCCGCTGCGCGTCTGCATCATCGACGATCAGCGATCCTGGCGCTACCTCGACCTGGTGCTGGGGGCGATGAACCTCCGCCGCCGGATGGACCAGGCCAACGTCGCCAAGCACGTGGCGATCATGCTGCCGACCAGCGGGGCGTTCGCCATGGCGCTGGTGGCGACGTGGCTGGGCGACCGCGTGGCCGTGCCGATCAACTACCTGTTCTCCGACGCCGAGCGGCAGTGGGTGGTCGATCACTGCGATGCCGACACGATGCTCACCGCCGGACCGATGCTCGAGTACCTGGACTGGACGCCGGGCAACGTCAACGTGATGAAGCTCGACGAGATGAAACTCAAGGCGATTCCCCGCGGCAAGCAGGCGGTCCGTTGCCGCTGCACCGGCGATGAACTGGCGGCGATCCTCTACACCTCCGGCACGAGCGGCCGGCCCAAGGGCGTGATGCTCACCCACCGCAACCTCCGCTCCAATGTCGACGCTGCGATCCAGCACGCCGGGCTGACCAGAAGCAACGGGTTCCTCGGCGTGCTCCCGCAGTTCCACTGCTTCGGGTTGAACGCCCTGACGCTCATACCGCTTCGCCTCGCGGCGACGGTGATCTACACCGCACGCTTCGTGCCCAACCGCCTGATCAAACTCGCCGCCAGGCATCGCCCCGACGTGTTCATGGCCATCCCCTCGATGTACGCGGCGTTGGCCAACGTCAAGAACGCCGACCCGGCAGACCTGCAATCGATCGAACTGGCCGTCAGCGGTGCCGAACCGCTCAGCGAGGCCGTCCACCGCAGATTCGAAGAACGCTTTGGCATCACCATCCTCGAAGGCTACGGCCTGACGGAAACCTCGCCGGTCGTCTCCTGGGCCATGCCCGACATGTACCGCAAAGGCGCGGTCGGCAAGCTCCTGCCCAACGTGGAAGTGAAGGTCGTCGATCCGGAATCCGGCCAGCCCAGGCCCCGCGGCAAGGAAGGTCACATCCTCGTCCGTGGCCCCAACGTCATGGCTGGCTACTACAAACAACCCGAACTGACCGACGAGGCGATCGACGACGAAGGCTACTTCCACACCGGCGACATGGGTCGGCTTGACGAGGACAACTACCTCTACATCACCGGCCGCATCAAGGAGATGATGATCATCGGCGGGGAGAACGTGTTCCCGCGCGAGATCGAGGACGTGCTGGCCGAGCATCCGTCGGTGCATGCGGCGGGCGTGATCGGCCGCGCCGACGAATCGCGTGGCGAGGTCGCCATCGCCTACGTGGAAATCAACGAGGGGACTGAGTTTGATGAGGCGGCGCTGCGGTCGTGGTGTCGCGAACGTCTGGCCGGTTACAAGGTCCCGCGTGAAATCGTGCATATCGAGGACCTGCCGCGCAGCCCGACCGGCAAAATCCTCCGCCGCAGGCTCGGCGAGGTGGCGGGCGAATGACCCGGTGTTCAATATCCTGACATACATCGGGCTGAACGGCGCGACGCGCCGCGGCGGTACAATCATCGCACCCCGCCCGATGGAGTCGTTCGCGTGACCACCACACCCTCCGCCACATTGTCCGACGCCCAGAAGCATGCCGTCTGGGATGCTTACCACAACCGGCGCCCCACGCGCGTGCCGGTGATGCTGATGACCAATCCCCGCGTGGTCGTGCTCAACCGTGAATGGAACCCCGAAGGGTATACCTTCGGGCAGGTGCAGACCGATCCGGAGTTGCACCTGGAGATCGCGCTGCGGCATGAGTTGTATCGGCGTCGGGTCATCGGGCCGGTGACGGATCAGCCTGCCGAGTTGCCCGACTGCTGGCGGGTCGGCCCCATGGTGTACAACGTCTACGAGGCGGCGATTCTCGGTGCGCCGGTGCATTACTACGACGACCAGGTCCCCGACACCGAGCCTTGGCTGACCGAGGATAATCGCGAGGCGATATTCGACATCGACATTGACGACCCGGCCAACAACCCCTTCATCAAGCACTGGCTCGAGTTTCGCGAAGAGATGGTGCGCATCGCCAAGGGGATGAGCTTCGAGGGGCGGCCGGTCGAGATCGGGCCGTGGAGTCTGTGCGGCAGCGACGG
>CAYYPN010000342.1:0-3111 GCA_964473545.1 uncultured Planctomycetaceae bacterium | reverse complement strand
AATGGCGGCAAATCGCTGTACCCCCGGAAGTACCCGGCCCCCGGAAGCCCCCGGAAGCCCCCGGATGGACCACAGGTCTCGGAACCCGTTTCGGTTATGAACACCCCCGCGCCATTGCCGCAGGCGATCGATATTCAGGCACTGACCGCCCCGAAAGGGCGGGTCGAGGCTTACATCGAGAACTTTCTCGACACCCGGCCGATGCCGGGCAACCTGCGCGAGGCGATCCGCTACGCAGCCTTGGCCCCCGGTAAACGGATGCGACCGGTGTTGGTCGTTCATGCCTGCGGCGCGGTCGGCGGGGGCGTTGAACGAGCCCTGGCCCCGGCGGCGGCGATCGAGTTGATCCATGCCTTCAGCCTGGTCCATGACGACCTGCCGGCAATGGACGACGATGACCTGCGGCGCGGCCGGCCGACGCTGCACAAGCACACCAACGAGGCGATGGCAATCCTGGCCGGTGATGCGATGACCAACCTGGCGTTTGAATTGATTCTCACCCAGGTGCCTGATCGGGCGTTGGGCGCATCGCTCTGCCACGAGCTGGCCGCGGCGACGACCGACATGATCAACGGCCAGGTCTACGATACGCTCGGTGAGTTCGACGAAACCGCCGAGCCGTTGCAGCGGTTGACCACGATCCACCGCCACAAGACCGGGGCGTTGATCCGTTGTGCCTGCCGCATGGGCGGGCTGTGCGGCGGGGCGGATGAGGCCCAACTCCAGGGCCTGACCGACTACGCCGACGCGATCGGGCTGATGTTTCAGGTGGTCGATGACCTCTTGGACGTGACCCAGAGCACCGAACACCTGGGCAAGACGGCCGGCAAGGACGTCGCCCAGGACAAGCTGACGTACCCGGCGTTGATGGGGATCGAGGCGTCGCGGGCGGAGGTCGAGCGTCTGCGGACCGCCGCTCACGAGGCGTTGAGCCCGTTTGACGCCGGGGCCGGTCCATTGCACGATCTTTGTGATTACCTGGCCGTACGAACCAAATGATGACGAGGAAAGACGCAGCCATCCCAAGCAATCGCCGCCGCGTGGTCAAGGGCGCCGCCGCCCGATACCTGCGCGCGATCAGCAGTTGGTGATGCGGCTGCGTCGACGTTGACGAAAGGCTGAAAACACCATGCCCCAGACCATGCCCATCCTTTCTTCGCTCCAGGGCCCGGCCGATCTCAAACGGCTGAGCATGGAGGAACTGGAACAACTGGCCGAAGAGATGCGCCAGGCGATCTGCGAGCAGGTCAGCCAGACCGGCGGGCACCTCGCGCCCAACCTCGGCGTGGTCGAACTCACCCTCGCCCTGCACTACGTGTTCGACTTCAGCAGCGACCACCTGCTGTTCGACGTCGGCCACCAGTGTTACCCGCACAAGCTGGTGACCGGGCGTTACCCGATGTTGAACAAGCTGCGTCAGGCCGGCGGCATGGCCGGGTTCCCCGAACCCGGCGAAAGCGATTACGACCTGTTTGCCGTGGGCCATGCCGGGTCGGCGATCTCCACCGCGGTGGGCATGGCCCGGGGCGACCAGATCCTCGGCCGCACCGACCGCAAGACCGTCGCGCTGGTCGGCGACTCGTCGATCGTGAACGGACTGGCGATGGAGGGGTTGAACAACGCCGGGACGCTGCAGCGGCAATTCCTGGTCGTGCTCAATGACAACGGCATGTCGATCGGCAAGCCGCAGGGCGCGGTGGCCGGTTACTTCGATCGAGTCCGCGTCAGCCAGACCTACAAGGAACTGCGCGACCGGGCTCACCAGGTGTTCAAGCAACTGCCCGGCGGTGAGATGCTTGAAGAGGCGTACCACCGTCTCGGCGAGATCACCAAGGCGGCGGTGGCGTCCGAGCATATGTTCGACCACTTCGGGCTGCTGTGCGTCGGGCCGGTCGATGGCCACGACGTGGCCGGGCTCGTTGAAATGCTCACCGAGGTCAAGGAGATCGATCGCCCGGTGTTGCTGCACGCCAAGACGATCAAGGGCAAGGGTTTCGATTTCAGCACCGGCGACCCGACGACGTTCCACTCGCCCAAGCCGTTCGTTGTCAACGGCTGCCGGGTCGAACTCAAGAGCAGCGGCCGGTCGTTTACCAGCGCCTACGCCGATGCGTTGACCGACCTGATGGAGCGCGACGAGCTGGTGACGGCGGTCACCGCGGGCATGCCCGACGGCACGGGCCTGGTCAAGGTCATCCCGCAATTCCCCGAGCGCGCGTTCGACGTGGGCATCGCCGAGGGCCATGCCGTGGACATGATGGCGGGCATGGCGAAGACGGGGCTGCGGCCGTTCGCCACGATTTACTCGACCTTCCTGCAGCGCGGGTTCGACCAGGTGTTCCAGGAGGTCAGCCTGCAGGGCCTGCCCGTGCGATTCTGCATGGATCGGGCCGGACTGGTTGGCGGCGATGGCGCGGTGCACCATGGGTTCCTCGACGTGGCGTACCTGCGCAGCTTCCCGGGCATGACGCTGCTGGCGGCGATGGACGAGCCGACGCTTCGCGCGGCCATGGAGTTCATGCGCACACATGACGACGGACCCTCGGCGTTGCGTTATCCGCGCGACACCGTGCCGACCCCGGCGTTCGACGACGCCCCCGCGCCGTTCAAGCTCGGCAAGGCCCGACTGCTGGCCGAAGGGTCGGACCTCGCGATTCTCGCCTACGGCTTCCCGGCCAACGACGCGCTGCAGGCCCGCGAAGCCCTGAATGACCAGGGCATCAGCGCCTCGGTCTTCGACGCTCGCTTCGCCAAGCCGGTCGATATCGAGTTGATCACGCGGCTGGTCAATGCCGGTGTGCCGATTCTCACGGTGGAGGATCACGCGGCGATCGGCGGGTTCGGGTCCTGCGTCCTTGAAGCGGCGCATGCCGTCGGGCTCGACACGCGCGGGATCCATACCCTCGGCCTGCCCGATCGGTTCATCCGGCAAGGCTCGCGCGGCGGCCAGCTTGCCGAAGCCGGCCTCGACGCCGACGGCATCGCCGACAAGGTCCGCGAAATCGTTCAGGCCAGGCCCCAGGTGCATGTCGGCGCCGGCGAAAACGCATCGAACGCCACACGCGCCTGACGGTTGCAATGACCATGACAATCCGCGATAACTCCAAAGCC
>CAYYPN010000341.1:0-3124 GCA_964473545.1 uncultured Planctomycetaceae bacterium | reverse complement strand
CGCGGTACGTCAAAGCGCCCTGATGTCCGATCCGCAAGCTGAGGATGACGCGTGAGCCTGTTGTGTTTTGAAGCCCGAAGCCCGAGGCCCGAACGTTTGTCGTGGGCGGTCGGGTTGTTCGTGCTGGCGTTCGCGGCGTTTCCCGTGACCGCCGACGACATGGCCTCGTTCCGCAGTCAGCGGTACCAGGTCGTGACCAATCTTCCGGTCGATCAGGCCAGGTCGATCGCCACGCACATGGACCAGGTCTTCGACGAATACGCGCGGCGTCTGTCCCGGGCCGGGTTTCGCCCGCGCGGGCCTCAGGTCATGCGGTTGTACCTGATCGACACGCGCGAGAACTACGTCGACTTTCTCGGCTCGCGCGGCGTCAACGCCCAGGGCACCGGCGGCATCTTCTTCGTTCGCGGCGACGACGCCGGCCTGGCCACCTTCGTCCACGGCCAAAGCCGCACTCGCATGCTCGCCACGCTCCAGCACGAAGGCTTCCACCAATTCGCCTGGGTGCGCATCGGCGACCACCTGCCGCCCTGGGCCAACGAGGGGCTGGCCGAGTATTTCGGGCAGGCGGTGTTCGTGCGCGACAAACTGATGACCGGCATGGTCGACAACCGCCGCCTCGAAGGCATCCGCCACGCCATCGACGTCGGCCGCGCCTTCGGGTTCGGCGAGCTGCTGACGATGAGCGACGAGGCATGGGTCGGCCGCGTCAACGCCGGTGATGAACGGGCCGGGCTGCTCTACGACCAGGCGTGGTCGATGGTGCACTTCCTCGTCCACGCCCGCAAGGGTCGGTTTCAGTCGGCGTTCATGAATTACCTGTACCTGATCCACCGCGGCCGCGACAGCCCGGCGGCGTTCGACGAGGCGTTCGGGTCGACCGATCCCCAACCCTTTGAAGCCGCGTGGAAGCAGTACGTCCTGGAACTGAAACCCGACCCGCTGGCCACGGCGATCGACCGGTTGGGGTTTCTCGCCGAGGGGGCGCGCCTGCTGCATGAGTCGGGCGTGCCCATCACCTCGCTCGGCCAGCTCAAGCGGCAGTTGCAGCAGGCCAACTTCTGGTATCGCGTGTCGTCGCACGGCATCAGCCGCACGTTCCGAGCCTCGGACGAGACGCACTTCCAGCCGCCGCCCACGCGCCCCGGCATCGAGCCGCAGTGGGTCATGCACGCCAGCGACGACCCCAACCTCCCGCCGCGCATCGGCCTGGCCGGCCTCTCGCCCCGGCCCCACGTGCAGTGGTCCCATGACGACACCGGCAAGCTCACCTACGAGGTCGTCCTTGACTGAACCCGCCCGAGCCTTCCGACTCTGCCCGGCCAAGGTCAACCTTGCACTGTCCGTCGGCGTCCCACCCCCGCCCCCGGAAGGGGAAGGGGATGGCTATCACCCGATCGCGTCGTGGATGGTCACGATTGATTTGTGTGATGAGTTGACGCTGACCAGGCTCGACGAAGGCCCGAGTGCGTTTGACATCGAATGGGCCGCCGACGCGCCGCAGCCGACGCCGATCGACTGGCCCATTGAAACGGATCTGGCCTACCGGGCGCACCGACGGGTTGGCGAGCACGTCGGGCGCGCGTTGCCGGTGCGGATGTCACTGGTCAAGCGGATCCCCACCGGCGCGGGACTGGCCGGTGGCTCGACCGACGGCGCGGGGATGTTGCTGGCGTTGAACGATCTGTTCAACCTGGGCTTGTCGCACGAGGCGCTGATCGACCTGGCCATGCGATTGGGCAGCGACGTGGCGTTCTTTCTGGCCGAGGGCGGGTCGGCGATCGTGACGGGGTTGGGGCAGACGTTGACGCCTGCGCCGCTGGAACAACCGATCGACCTGGTGCTGGTCATGCCGCCGCTGCACTGCCCGACGGGCCGGGTGTATGGGGCGTTCGATCGGCTGTGCGCGGATGCGGCCGTCGACCTTCCGGGGGTGCGCGAGGTGCATGCGGGGCGGCGTGAGCCATTCAACGACCTGGCGGAAGCGGCCTGCGGAGTGGAGCCGCGCTTGAAGGATTTGAAATCTCAACTTTCAGCGCTGACATCGCTACCGGTCCACATCACCGGCAGTGGCGCGGGGTTGTTCATCCTGCCCGCTGAACCCGGCGAAGCTGAGGACCTGGCCGCCACGATCCGCGAGCAGATCAAAGTCCCCGCGATCGCCACGCGAACCGTCGCGCCGCTCGCCCGATAGCCGGGAGCAAACCTGCTCCCGGATCACGTTCGCTAACATCAGGGGCAACGCTCAACATCTCCCCGCCGTCCGGGACCAGGTCTGGTCCCGGCTATGCGCCCGCTGTCCCTGGCGCGTGGTTAAAGGCGGTAAATCGGTCAGAACGCGGATTTTTTGAAAGCGAGTCGCATAAGGCTTGAAAGTGAACCAAGAAATCTGCTATAATTCCTTGACTTACTTGAGGCCGGACGCCGCAAGGGCGTCGCAGTACACGGCCGAACACGCGACAGGTCCGTTGGCCCAACGTATACTGGCCCCTGTCGGTGCCGTTTGAATCCGCCCCCCACCCCTGGTTTATGCGAGGACCATCCGCGATGACCACCGCCACCGCCTCAGCCCCCACCACCAATGCGAAACTGCTGCAATGGGTCGACGAAGTCGCCGCCATGTGCAAGCCGGACCAGGTCTACTGGTGCGACGGCAGCCAGGCCGAGTACCAGGCCATGGCCAACGCCATGGTCGACGCCGGCACCGCCATATGGCTGGCCGAGGACAAGAAGCCCAACAGCCTGTTCATCCGCTCGGACCCGGCCGACACCGCCCGCGTCGAGGATCAGACCTACATCTGTGCCGAGAACCAGGAAGACGCCGGCCCGACTAACAACTGGAAGGCCCCCCACGAGTGCAAGGACATCCTGCGTAAGCTTTACGATGGCTGCATGACCGGCCGCACGCTTTACGTGATCCCCTACTCCATGGGCCCGGTCGGCTCGGACATCGCCAAGATCGGCATCGAAATCACCGACAGCCCCTACGTCGTGGCCAACATGCACATCATGGCCCGCGTCGGCAGCGAGGTGCTCAAGGTCCTCGGCGACAGCGAAGACTTCGTCCGTGGCATCCACTCGGTCGGCTACCCGCTGACCGACCCCAGGCAGGCCGACCTGCCCT
>CAYYPN010000340.1:0-3144 GCA_964473545.1 uncultured Planctomycetaceae bacterium | reverse complement strand
CTTAGCGCACCGTTTTACCATCCCCCGAACCCACGGAAAATCCCGAAGAGCCAGATTTTCAAGCTCGATCCGGATGCCCGGGTTCCGTCGGAGCAGTTGAAGGACAACCGCGATTTCGTGCCCACGCAACGCGGCATCGTCTTCGGCCATCACTTCACTTCCATCGCGGGGACCGGCCCCATCGTCGGTCCGGCCATCGCCATCATGTGGGGGTGGGTGCCCGCGCTGCTGTGGGTGTTGCTCGGTTCGATCTTCATCGGGGCCGTGCATGACTTCGGCTCGCTGGTGGTGAGCCTGCGCAACCGGGGGCAGACGGTGGGGGACATTGCCGGCCGCCTGCTCAACGCCCGGGTGCGCATCCTCTTCCTGCTGATTCTGATTTTCGCGTTGTGGATCGTGCTGGCGATCTTCGGGCTGGTGATCGCGGGCGTGTTCACGATGTTTCCCGAGGCGGTGCTGCCGGTGTTTCTGCAGATTCCCATCGCGGTGGGGATCGGGCTGTGGCTGCACCGCAAGGGGGCGAACCTGCTGGCGCCGTCGATCCTGGCCCTGGCGGTGATGTACCTGACGGTCTGGCTGGGCGCCGGCTGTCCGGGGACGGCCTGGGGCGGCGGGCCGATCGGGGAGGGGGTTCGCGCGATCAACACGGTGCTGGCGGCCTGGCCGATCTGGGTCTGGGTCGCGGTGCTGCTGGCGTACTGCTATATCGCGTCGGTTCTGCCGGTGTGGATCCTGCTTCAGCCGCGCGACTACATCAACTCGCTGCAGTTGATCTCGACGTTGGGGCTGATCGTGCTGGGCCTGGCGGCGGTGGCGTTCACGGGCGACGCCCAGGGCAGGCCGGTCGACCTCGTGGCCCCGGCCGTGCAGTGGCATCCGCTTAACGCACCGCCCATCTGGCCGTTTCTGTTCATTACGATCGCCTGCGGCGCGATCAGCGGGTTCCACTGCCTGGTCAGTTCGGGCACGTCCAGCAAGCAGCTTAAGCGTGAAACCGACGCCCAGTTCGTGGGTTACGGGTCCATGCTGACCGAAGGATTCCTGGCGGTGCTGGTGATCTGCGCGGTGGCGGCGGGGATCGGGCTGGGTTGGGCCGACCAGTTCGGCAACGCGACCGGCGCGGCGTTGTGGCAGCAAATCTACGGCGACTGGAAACAGGCCGACGCCGGGCTGGCGACCAAGGTCGGCGCGTTCGTCGTCGGCGCAGCCAACTTCGTTGAATCGGTGGGAATCAACCACACGTTTGCTGTTGCGGTCATGGGGGTCATGGTCGCCTCCTTTGCCGGGACCACGCTGGACACGGCCACGCGCCTGCAGCGATACGTCATCCAGGAGCTGAGCCGGGCCTCGGAATCGGCCGTGCCGGCGCTGCGCCCGGTCACGCGGTTGACCACGACCGCACACGGCGCAACGCTGCTGGCGGTGATCACCGCGTTCGCGATGGCCTTGCCCCCCATGCCCGGCAAGGCCTGGGCGTGGTCGACGATCGGGACGGGCGGGTTGATCCTCTGGCCGCTGTTCGGCGCGACCAACCAACTGCTCGGCGGGCTGGCGTTTCTGGTGATCTGTTTCTGGCTGTGGCGACGGCGCAAGCCGGTGTGGTTTGTCGTGTTGCCGGCGGTGTTCATGCTTGTCATGCCGGCCTGGGCGATGCTGGTCAAGCTGCCGGACTGGTGGGCGTCGCAAAGCTATCTGCTGGTGTTCGTCGCCCTGGTGACGTTGGCGCTGGAGTTGTGGATGTTGATCGAGGCGTTGCTGTTGTGGCCGCGGACGCGCGGCGTGATGGAACAAACGCTGCCGCCGCTTGAAGCGACGAGCCACGCGCGATGAGCGATGGGGTTTAAGGCGCGTCACATCTCAACGCATCGCTGCGCGCAAAGAAAAACCCCCGTTGTGTTTGCTCCGAACCACACAACGGGGGGCGCCACGGCTAGAAGCATCGTGCTTCTGAACGCCACCATCGTATAGACCCGGCCAAGAGGGTGTCAATGACCGGCCGCCCACATTCCACAATAAGCTTAAACCACCAATTTAGAACAACTTAAAAATTTATCCACAAGCCATAAACAGGCCGTCAACAATCCCGCCGGGCCATAAACAGCCAATGCGGCAGCCCTTACGTTAAATGTGGTCTAAGCTGTTGATGTACATGCACTTGCGGATTTTTACGATAATTTATCCACAACCCCGCGGTGCAGAGGCTATTCGGCGAACACGCCCAGGGCGGCGTTGAGGAAACCGTGGGCCAGCACGATCGACCCGGGCAGGATCGCCAGGCCCCAGGCCAGGCCCTTTTCGCGGTCGCGCACCGCCATCACCACCGCCACCCAAGCCAGCGCCGGCGACAACAGCGACTTGAGCGCGATGCTGACCAGTTGCCCATCCGCCTGGCGTTGAATCAGCCAGACGCACAGCGCCACGCAGATCGCCGACAGCGCCACCGCATCGACCAGCAGGCCCACGAGACCGAACCTGCGTGAGCCGGCCTGGTGCTGGAAGTAGCGTAGGACCAGCCAGCCGACCATCGCCGCCAGCGCCAGGTGCAGGGCCAGTCGCCCGCCGAGGTTCAGTCCGCGGTACGTGTTCCAGGCCTCCCACCCGATCCACAGGCCCAGCAGGACCATCTGCACGCGCCGCCGCACATGCCCGGGCAGGCCCTGGGAAGGCTCGGTTGTGGTTTCGTTCGACATGGTGGGGATTGTATCGCTCAATCGGATCGTCCGTGGCTGCCCGGAAGGCTCGAGATGGCAAAGGTCAAAGATCAAAGGTCAAACCGTTCGTTGTTGCGATTATGGCCCTTGGCCTTTGCGTTTTTGACTCGGCTTGTCCGCAGGCGGTTATTCGCTACCATACACGGCCCCACCTGAATCCCCTGAGCCCTGAAAGGTGACTCTCATGGCCGATCTGCCCCAAGGCAACGCTGTCATCGGACAATCCGGCGGCCCCACGCACGTGATCAACCAGTCGCTGGTCGGTTGTGTCGAAGAGCTTCGCAAGTGCGGCGCCGTTCAGAAGATCCTCGGCGCCCACCATGCCGTGCGCGGCATCATCAACGAGGATTTCATCGACCTGACCGACATCCCGCAGGATCGGCTGAATCGCATCGCCGAGACCCCCTCGGCCGCGCTGGGCTCCAGCCGCGAC
>CAYYPN010000339.1:0-3151 GCA_964473545.1 uncultured Planctomycetaceae bacterium | reverse complement strand
GGTCGTCCGATATAGTTGGCTCGTCATGAAGACGTTTGCGTCCATCCGATTCCTGCTACGGGGCCGGCCGGCCCTGGCGCTATCGCCGCGCGGGTGACGGATCGGACGCATCGGCCCCACCGGGCAACACAAACCCGGACCCTGCAGGCCAAAGCGCCCTGTCCGCACCCGCGCGGCAGGGCTTTTTTGTTCGCAGACAATCGGGCATTGACCACATCCCGTTCAGCGGTCGATCGAAGATCGACGCGAACTGGAAACTGAACACTGAGAACTGGCAACATGGACTACGTACGAATCTTCGACACCACGCTCCGCGACGGCGAACAATCGCCCGGGGCCACGCTCAACCATCACGAAAAACTCGAAATCGCACGCCAGCTCGAATCGCTCGGCGTCGACGTCATCGAAGCGGGCTTCCCCATCACCAGCGTCGGCGACTTCGAAGCCGTCAAGGCCATCGCCGGCGAGTTGGAAAAGCCCATCATCACCGGCCTGGCCCGGGCAATGGAAAAGGACGTCGCCCGTGCCGGAGAAGCGGTCAAGGACGCCGCCCACCCGCGCATCCACGTCTTCTGCGCCACCAGCAAAATTCATCGCGAGCACAAGCTGCGCAAGGCCCGGGATGAAATCATCCGCATCAGCGTCGAGCAGGTGCAACACGCCCGCCGCTACGTCGACGACGTGGAGTTCAGCCCCGAGGATGGAAGCCGCACCGAACTCGACTATCTCGTCGAGATCACCCAGGCCGTCATCGAAGCCGGCGCGACCACAATCAACATCCCCGATACGGTCGGCTACGCCACCCCCGCCGAGTACGGCCACATCTTCAGCTATGTCCGCGAAAAGCTCCCGGTCATCGACGAAAAGGGCATCATCCTCTCGGCTCACTGTCACGACGACCTGGGCATGGCCGTGCCCAACTCGATCGCCGCGGCCCAGAACGGCGCGCGACAGATCGAATGCACCGTCAACGGCATCGGCGAACGGGCCGGCAACGCCAGCCTCGAAGAAATCGTCATGCTCCTGCGCACCCGCCGCGACTTCTATCACCTCGACACCCACATCGACGCGACGAAAATCTGGCCCACCAGCCGCATGGTCAGCCAGCTCACCGGCCTCTACGTCCAACGCAACAAGGCGGTCGTCGGTGAAAACGCCTTCGCCCACGAGTCCGGCATCCACCAGGACGGCGTGATCAAACACCGCGAAACCTACGAGATCATGAACCCCACCGACGTGGGCATCCCCGCCAACAAGCTCGTCCTTGGCAAACACTCGGGCCGGCATGCCTTGCGCGATCGGCTCAGCGAACTCGGCTACACCGTGGACGAGGTCACCCTCGGCCGCATCTACGACGCCTTCAAGGTCCTGTCCGACAAGAAGAAAAACGTCTACGACGAAGACATCGAGTCGCTGGTCGAGACCGAACTGGAATCGGCGAGCGCGGCCGAACTCTGGCAGTTGCACAGCCTGCAATTCATGTCCGGCACGCAGGCCATCCCCACGGCCAGCGTGACGCTGGTCGATGCGACCGGCCACACCCGCACCGAGGCGGCGACCGGCGACGGCCCGGTCGATGCGATCTACGCGGCGATCCAGTTGATGACCGGTGTGGAAGCGACGTTGATCGACTACCAATTGCGGGCCGTCAGCCAGGGCCGCGACGCCCAGGGCGAGGTCCAGGTCGAACTGGAGCACAGCCGCAAACGCGTGCGCGGCCGAGGCGTCAGCACCGACATCATCGAGGCATCGGCCAAGGCCTACCTTGCCGCGGTCAACCGCATCCGCACCCTCGAACGCCGGGCCGAAGCGATGAACGGCGCAGCCCAGCCGTAAGGGGAGAGGCGACCATGACGGTGACCTGGAAAGACGACGCGGTGCGGCAGACCGCGTCGCGCTGATCTATGCTGCGTACTACAATAGCCGGGAGCAAACCCGTTCCCGGATCACCTCCGCCGACGCAAGGCGGCTTGTCGACATAGTCCAAGGCGATCCGGCGGCAGGTTTGCCGCTGGCTATTGACGCGATCCGGCAGACCCAACGACTGACCCACACACGGAGCACACCATGGCTGAGGAAACGCAAGCAACGATCATCGGGCCCGACACCACGATCAAGGGTGAGATGACTTTCGACAAGAACTGCCGCCTGCTCGGGGCGTTCGAGGGCACGATCACCGCCAAGGGCGAGTTGCACGTGGCCAACGGCGCCAACTGCCGGGCGGAGGTCGAGGCCGGCTCGATCGTCGTCGATGGCAACATCGAGGGCAACGTCACCGCCCGCGAGAAGATTCAGCTCAACGCCAAGGCCACGATCAGCGGCGACGTCGTCGCGGCCAAGCTCATCGTCGCCGAGGGCGCCAGCTTCTCCGGCCACGTGTCCGTCGGCCCCGAGGCCGTCAAGGGCGGCAGCGCGGCAGCAGGCTCCGGCAAGAGCCAACCGCAGGCCTCCTCGTCATCCAGCGACCCGTCGAAGCGAGAGACGGCAACCGCCGCCACGAAGTAGCCAATGGCCAATGACCCAGGTCCATTCGCCCGGACCATGGCGCGTGAGCCGAGTCCATGGGATTTTGACCTTTGAGATTTGGCCTTTGACCTTCCCGGAGCTACCCCGGTGCCGTCCGATCCGCGTCACGTCACGTGCTACCACTGTGGCCACCGGTTCCAGATCGCCAGCCGGGCGATGAGTCTGCCTTGTCCGAAGTGTCATAAGGTGCTCATCGTCGAGGATGTCGTGGTCCGCAACTACAAGCCGGTCAAGACGCTGTCCACGTGCGGGCGGTTGATCGTCCGCAAGGGCGGGCGTGTGGTGGCCCAGACGATCGAGGCTCACCAGGGCGTCGAGTGCAACGGCGCGGTCCACGCCAGCGTGCGCAGCGGCGGGCCGGTCGTGCTCGGGGCGCGGGCGGAATGGAAGGGTGACCTGGCGGCGCCGTCGCTGGCGGTGCGGTCCGGAGCACGGGTGCTGGGGGGGCATTTCCGCATTCCCACGGCGTTCGAGGTCCCTTCCGGGCCGAAAAAGGGACCGGGCCACCCCGCCTGATGGGCCAAAAACCGCGATCGCCCCGATTTTTTTGCTTGCCATGGCGATTAGCCACCGATTACGGTGAATGGGGGCGGGTTTGGCCGTATCATAACCCGTATGTCAGGGA
>CAYYPN010000338.1:0-3180 GCA_964473545.1 uncultured Planctomycetaceae bacterium | reverse complement strand
AAAGCGAGGCGGGTCGGGCTTGGGCGACTTGCGGGCTTGGTGCGGCGTGCCGGCATGCTGTCGGGTGTGGCGTACCATACCCATACATTACCCGAACCGCCGAAAGACGTCAAGTATTTTGTTCGGTTATCGTTCGGTTTTTATTACGCAGTGAAATCGGCGATATCCGGCACGGAAAATGGGTTTTCGAGGGTGCGCGTTCGGGGGGCTACTTCCGGGGGTTCCGGGGTTTCCGGGGGCCGGTCAGGTTTCGCCAGAGCATCCCCAGCCACAGCCGCCGCCGCGCCGCCCGCAGGCCCGGGTCGGTCGGGTCGAGGCGCAGGCCCCGGCGGATCCAGTACGCCGCCCGGCGATGGTCGCCGCGCTGTTGACAGGCCGCGGCCAGGTTACCCATCGCCAGCGTGTAATTGCCGTCGAGCTTCACCGCCCGCCGCGCCACGCGCACCCCCTCATCCAGCCGGCCGCTCATGAACAGCCCCACCGCCCACTGGTTGAGGTACCGTGCATCGCCGGCCCGTCCGGCCGACAGCGCCCGGTAGACCTTCGCCGCCTCGCGCGGCATCCGCACGTCCAGCAACAACTGCCCCAGTTCATCCCGGCTGCGCTCTTCGAAGTGCGTCGGGTCGAGTTTCAGTTCATCCCGCAACAGCCGCCGCGCCGCCAGGACCTGGTTGCGCTTGAGCGCGATGCGGGCCAGCTTCGTCCGTACGCCCGGCTGGTTGCCGTCGTAGTGCATCGCCCGATGCAGCGCCGCCTCCGCCGCTTCGAGATGCTCAGCCCGCAAGGCCAGCTCACCGAGATAATGGTGCGCTTCCGGATGGGTCGGCTCCATCTCCAGCACACGCCGGAATTTTTCCGCCGCCTCGATCGGCCGGCCCATCTCGATCAGCAGGTTGCCCACGTCGAGCATCGACTCGATGTCGCCCGGGTCGCGGCGCAACTGCGTCAGGAAACAGCGATACGCCCGCTCGTAATCACCCCTGGCCCAATACGCGTCGGCCAGGCGCGACTGGATCTGCTCATCCTCCGGGTCCAGCCGCTTGACCTTCTTGAAACAGTGCAGCGCCCGATCGACCTGGTTGCGCTGCAGCAGGCTCTGGCCCATGTTGAAGTAGGCCTTGGGGTTGTCCGGCTCGACCTGCACGGACAGGTAGAACATCAACTCCGCCTGGTCGTGGTCGCCGATCTGGGCGTAGGTGGCGATGCGGTTGGCGTAGCTGGCGGCGTCGGCGGGATCCAGGCGTTCGGCCCGGGCGAAGTTCCGCAGCGCCTCGTCGAAGCGGCCCTCGCGGGTCAGCGCCGCGCCGAGGATGTTCAACCCTTCCACATCCGCGCCCTGCAAATCGATCGCCCGCTTGAACGAGTCGATCGCCTCGGGCATGCGACCCATCGCCTCGAGCGTGAGCCCGAGGTTGAAATGCCATTCGCCGTTGTCCGGATTGACCGCCAGCGCCGCCTTGAGCTCGCGGAGCGCATCTTCCCAGCGACCCGATTCGTAAAGCTCCTGGGCCCGCTCGACTCGCTGTTCTGCATCAAACCAGTCGTTCATGGAAGTCTCGCCCGGCGGCGTGCGTCTGTACCTCAGGCCCGACGACCGATCATCTTCTCCTCTCGCAGCGAATCCTGCCGACAGACCGCGACGAGATGACTATATTGTACACGGCGGCACGCCCGACAGCGAGACCCAATGGCCCGCAGCAACCGTAAAAACACCGTTTCACGTCGACCCGTTATCGCCACAACCGTTCTGGCGTGGCTGGTGCTCGTTTGCGCGGTCCACATCACACCCCTTCAGGCACAACCCGCCGAAGAAGCTCCCGCCCCCGCGCGCCGCGAAACCGCCCGGCTCACCCCCGAA
Source organism: uncultured Planctomycetaceae bacterium (assembly GCA_964473545.1). Classification (GTDB taxonomy): domain Bacteria; phylum Planctomycetota; class Phycisphaerae; order Phycisphaerales; family Zrk34; genus CAYWKS01. The sequence goes on along the minus strand of CAYYPN010000338.1, from coordinate 1,322 downwards.
CAGCAGCGCGATTTTGACCTGATGATGAGCATGGTCCGCGACGCCAAGTGGGACCTGGAGCCTCGCCGCGACGCCGCGGCCAGCCTGCTCAGTCACGACTGGCCCGTGGTCATCGAGTCGCTGACGAAACTGCTGCGGGAGACCGAGGACCCGGTCGCGCGCCAGGCCGTCGCCGCGGCGGTCGCCGAAATGGACCAGCCCCCGCCGGCGCTGATCGCACCCCTGCTCGAGCTGCTCGGGGCCGAGCAACCCGCGCTCCGCCGCGACGTGGCCGATGCGTTGAGCCGCTACGAAAACCATGGCGTGGTCGATGCGTTGATCCAGGTCGCCAACGATGACGAGGCAACGACCGACCAGCGCCGCGGCGCGATCGGCGCCCTCGCCGAGCATCGGCGCGGTTCGGTCGTCGAGGCCCTGCTGCAACTGGCCCGGCCCAACCACGACCGCGCGATCCGCACCGCCGCCTTCGCCGCCCTGGCCGATCTGACCGGCAACACCATGCTCGGTGAAGACACCCGCGCCTGGCAGCAGTGGTGGGCCGAGCATCGCAATCTGCCGCGCGATCGCTGGCTGGCCCGGCTCGTCCGCTCGCTCAGCCAAGTCAACAAGCGACTCGCCGCCGACCAGGCCGACCTTGTCCGACGCGTCGTCGACACGACCAACCAGCTCTACGTGGCCACATCCGAATCCGAGCGGCCGGCGCTGCTGCTGGGCATGCTCGACGATCCGCTGGTCGGCGTGCGCCTGCTGGCGACCCGGCTCATCGAACGCCAGGTCCTCAACGCCCAGACCGTCGACGAAACCGTCCGCGCCGCGCTGCGCGAAACGATGACCGACCCCGCCCCGCCGGTGCGGGCGGCCGTGGCCCAACTGCTCCGCGACATGGACGACGCGCCCGCGGCCAGAATCGCCACCGAACGCCTCCTCGCCGAGCCCGAACCGTCGGTCCAGAATGCCTACCTGTCCCTGCTCGCCCGCCAGCCGCAGCCCGACGCGGTCGACCCGGCGATGCTGTTGCTGGAGCGCGACCCCACCCGCGCCGCCGCCGCGACCTTCCTCCGCGCAGCCCACGACCAAAGCCAGCTCGACCCGACCGATCTCGATCGCATCCAGACCATCGCCGACGCCCGAATCGACCCCAACGGCCCGGCCGACCCGGCGCTGGTCAGCCTCGTCGCCGCGACCGATCCCAGCGCCAACGCCGACCTGCTGGCCCGGTTGCTCGACCATCACCAGCCCGAGGTCCGCCGCGCCGCCGCTTACGCTTACGTCCAGGGCCGCCTGCCCATCGACCCGTTGACCCGACACCTCGGCGACGAAAC
>CAYYPN010000337.1:0-3199 GCA_964473545.1 uncultured Planctomycetaceae bacterium | reverse complement strand
GTGACACTTCTATTGAGCTAACAACCGGTCATTTCTATTGGGGTACAACAGGGGTGTCCGGAATCGCCCGGCCTCGACGCTTGAAATTCGCAGTCGGCCATGCCACAATACATGATCTGTCACCGTGTTGAATGAACCGTAATACTTTATCGAGGTGGACATGGCGATTCGGATCAAAGCCCGCAGCGGCGAGTCGGCTGAGCAGATGCTCCGCCGGTTCAAGAAGATGTGCGAGAAGGAAGGTCTGACCAAGGACGTGAAGAAGCACGCGTATTACGAGAAGCCTTCGGAACGCCGTCGCCGCGCGATGCGCAAGAGCCAGAAGCGCATGACCCGTCCGGCCACCCCGGTCCGGCGCAGCCGCTGATCGAGGCGGTCGTGTCCATCGCCCGCTTCCGGGTCCTCCCCCGTTGATATGAACCTGCCCGACCCCGCATCCGACGCCGGCTTCGAGACCGAGGCCGAACGGTTCGCCTGTTTCGCGGCCCGGCTGGCCGCGGACCTGCGCTGTGAGAACGTGACCGTCCTGGACCTGCGGGACCTGAGCCAGGTGACCGACTATTTCGTGATCGGCTCGGGCACCAGCAACCGCCAGCTCAACGCGGTGATCTCGGACCTGAAGGACCTGGCCCGTGCCGAAGGGCAGGGCGTTTTCCGCTCGGAAGGCAGCCGGGCCGACAGTGGCTGGGCGGTGGTGGACTTTGTGGATGTGGTGGCCCATTTCCTGACCGCTGACCAGCGGGCGTACTACGATCTGGAGGGCCTGTGGGGCGACGCTGCGCACGTGAACTGGCGCGACCGCACCACGCCGGGCCAGTTTGCCAGGCTCGGGTCCCACAGCACCGTCGATCGCGGATCGAATCAGGCGTAACGACCCCTTGCCACGGCGGGGGTTATGGTTTATGATCCCGGACTTAACTGTTTTCGGAGCAGACGACGAGCGCTATGGCACTGGCAACAACGACCAAGCAACAGATCATCGGCGACCACGCCCGCAGCGAAGGCGACAGCGGGTCGAGTGAGGTGCAGATCTCGCTGCTCACGCGGCGGATCAACGACCTGACCGGCCACCTGCGCACGCATCGGCACGACTACCACTCCCGCCGCGGCCTGATCATGATGGTCGGCCGACGCAATCGCCTGCTTCGCTACCTGCAGCGAACGGATCGCGATCGATACCTGGCCCTGATCCAGAAGCTGGGCCTGCGCAAGTAAACGTATACCGTCCGTCGTGACAAGTGAATCGTTTTTCTGATCGGTCCGTCGGTGTTTAACCAACGGGAGGCAGTGGGCGCAACGCCCCGCGACGATCCGGCTTCCACGCAAGCCCACGTGCGGCGTTCCGCCAACTGTCCCCTGTGATTCCCGGAACGATTGCCCGGCCGACCGATCCTTTACCCCCGCGGTGTTCGCGTTGCGCGTGCGCCGCACACAACCAAGGATTGGTTCCAACATGAGTCATGTGATCGTGGAACGTGAGATCGGTGGGCGCACCCTCCGACTCGAAACCGGCAAGTACGCCAAGCAGGCCGACGCCGCCGTCTTCGCCACCTACGCCGAAACGTCCGTCCTCGCGGCGGTCGTGCGGGGCGACCCGCGCCCGGGCATCGACTTTTTCCCCCTGCAGATCGACTACCGCGAGCGGACCAGCGCCGCCGGCAAGTTCCCCGGGGGCTTCCGCAAACGCGAAGGCGCCCCCAACCAGAAAGAAATCCTCACCATGCGGATGATCGATCGTCCGCTTCGCCCGCTGTTCCCCAAGGGCCTGTTCGATGAGGTCGTCGTTCAGTGCTGGGTCGAGTCGGCCGACGGTCAGAATGATTCGGACGTCATCGCCGGCACCGCCGCCTGCGCCGCCGTGGCCATCAGTTCCATCCCCCACGATGGACCGATCGCCACCGTTCGCGTCGGCCGCATCGAAGGCCAGTTCGTCATCTTCCCCACCATCGCCCAGATGGCATACAGCGACATGGACCTGGTCCTGTCCGGCCATCGCGATGGCGTGAACATGATCGAAGTCGGCTCCAGCGAACTCGAAGAGGACGTGGTTCTCGATGCGATCAAGTTCGGCCACGAGCAGATGCAGACCATCCTCGACGCCATCGACGAACTCATCGAGAAGGCCGGCAAGGAGAAGGTTGCGAAACTCGACGTGGTTCCCGACGAGGTGCTGGAGGCCTGCCGCAAGGACCTGGCGCCGAAGCTCGCCGAGGCCAAGCGGACCGAAGGCAAGCTCGCGCGTGAGGAAGCGATCAAGGCCGCGGTCAGCGAATACGTTGATCGTGCCGCCCCCGAGCCTAGGCCCGAGGAGAATCTGGGCGTCGCGGCGCACAACGAGCGGATGAAGCATCGCAAGTTCGTCAAGGAAGCCTGCCACACCATCGAGGAGGAAGTGGTTCGCCAGTCCATTCTCGACGGCCGCCGCTCCGACGGCCGCGGGGCGGAGGATATTCGCCAACTCGACTGCGAAGTCGGCGTCCTGCAGCGGACCCACGGCTCGGCGGTCTTCACCCGCGGTGAGACGCAGGCGATGGTCTCGGCCACGCTGGGCGTCGGCCGGGACGAGCAGATCGTCGACGGCCTGGCCGAGGAATACAGCCAGAAATTCATGCTGCACTACAACTTCCCGCCGTTCTGCGTGGGTGAGGCTCGCCGCATCACCGGCCCCAGCCGCCGCGAGATCGGCCACGGCGCCCTGGCCGAGCGCTCCCTCGCCGGCATCCTGCCCGGCGTGTCGGATTTCCCCTACACCGTTCGCCTGGTCTGCGAAATCCTCGAGTCCAACGGCTCGTCAAGCATGGCCAGCATCTGCGGCGGCTGCCTGGCCCTCATGGACGCCGGCGTGCCGATCCTCAACACCTGTGCCGGCATCTCCGTCGGTCTCGTTGAACAAGGCGGCCAGCGCGTCATGCTCACCGACATCCTCGGCGAGGAAGATCACTTCGGTGACATGGACTTCAAGGTCGCCGGCACCCGCAAGGGCATCACCGGCATCCAACTCGACCTCAAGACGCGCGGCATCGATTACGACCTGATCAGCGCAACCTTCGTCCAGGCCCGCACCGCTCGCATGAAGATCATCGAGGCGATTGAAAAGACCATCGCCCAGCCGCGCGAGGTTATCAGCAGGCACGCCCCGCGCCTGCTGACCATGAAGATCGACCCCGAGAAGATCGGCAAGCTCATCGGCCCCGGCGGC
>CAYYPN010000336.1:0-3210 GCA_964473545.1 uncultured Planctomycetaceae bacterium | reverse complement strand
CCGCCGGGGTGAGCAAGGCCGCGGCAATCACCGCGACCCCGGCGAGCATCACCGCCCAACCGCCAAGGCCCGCCTCATCGGCCCACCGTCCAAGCTGTCTCAATCCGCGCAGCATTTGCCCATTATCGGCCACCCCCGGAAGATGTCTGCAACATGGTTCGGTTCAAATGCTTCAGGCCGGCCGCATGCTAGAATAACGGCATGACGGTCGACACCTGCATCCAACAGGCCCGGCAACTCCCGGCCGCCGATCAGATTGAACTCGTGCAGCGGCTGTGGGATACCATCGCGGCTGACGAAGCGGCCGTTCCGGTAACCGACGCCCAGAAAGCTGAGCTCGACCGGCGTATGGCAGACCTGGATGGGCAATTCGCAGAAGGGAAGTCTGCCGAACAACTGGGCCGACCCTGGGAACAAGTCAAGCGCCGGGTCACGGGGCAATGACCTGTCAACTGATCGTCGCATCCGCCGCTGAAGGCGACCTTACTGAAGCCTTCACGTGGTATGAGGCACAGGTCAATGATTTAGGGCACGCCTTCGTGGCTGCGGTGGAGGAAGTGATGCGATCCATCGCCGAGAATCCCCACCGCTATCGCGTTGTCCATGGTGAGCTTCGACGCGCGCTGGTGCGACGCTTCCCCTATGCGGTGTTTTATCGTTGCGTGGATCGGGCGGTCATTGTGGTCGCCATCCTGCATGCGGCGCAAGATCGGACGCGGCTGGATACACGTTAACCTGTCGACCGGCCTCCTTCATTCACCCGTACCCCAATCCCTCCAGGTCATCCTCGTTGAGACCGAAGTGGTGGCCCAGTTCGTGGAGGATGGTGATGCGGATCTGTTTGAGCAGTTCCGGGTCCTGGACTTCGCCCGCCTCGTCGGCGCTGGTAGCGATGATGCCCTCGCGGTAGATCATGATGTAGTCGGGGATGGCCCCGGAATCCTCGACGCTGCGCTCGACGAGGGGGACCCCGTCGTGCAGGCCGCATAACTCGTCGCGATGTTCCATCTCGAAGCTGGCCATCACCTCATCCGAGGGATAATCCTCCACGACCAGCGGCACGTCGTTGAACATGCGATTCACCCGTTCAGGCAGGCTACGCAGTACCGTCTCGAGCAGACGATCGAAGTGTTCGCGTTCGGCGTCGGTCAATGGCGGGGCTTGATCGTTCATCATGACCAAAGATTCTATACTGTCGAGGATGGTACAGGGCGACACAACGCCACAGACAATCGCCGCGGCGAGGCGAAGGCTTTGCCCGCTGGTCATCAGTGCGCCGTTCGGCAATTACATCCAGCCGCCCGGCGCCACGGCCACCCTCGGCACCTTCACCGCCGCGGCGCGGCCCGGACGCGTCTGGCGGATCGTCAAGACCGTGCGCTACTACCCTCGCCTGCGGGCGTGGGTCAATCGCATCGGTCTGCGCAATCCCGGCATCGACTGGCTGGCGGGGCGCGTGGCCGACGGACGCATCGACCCGACCGACAAGATCCTCTCGATCCACGGGGTCGAGACCGGCGACTGGCGCAAGCTCCTCGATACCGCTGCGGACATGGATCGCACGCCGCTGGCGATCGAGTTGAACATGAGTTGCCCGAACGTCGGCGAGATCGACTGGCCGCCGGAGTTGTTTGGCCGGGCGGTGGCGACGGGCCTGCCGGTCATCGCGAAGCTGCCGCCGGTGAACTACGAGTTGATCTTCGAAAAGGCGATGGAAGCGGGGATCAGCGCGTACCATTGCTGCAACACGCAGCCGGTCCCGGCCGGCGGGCTGAGCGGCAAGCCCCTCATGCCGCTGTCCCTGCGATGCATCCGCGACATCCGATCCCTGGCCGGCCGGGCGGCGGACGACCTGACGATCATCGGCGGCGGGGGAATCACCAGCCCCGGCGACATCGACCACTACGTTCAGGCCGGCGCGATTCATGTCGCACTGGGCACCAAGACGATGAACCCGATTTACCTGTTGACGTACAAGCCGCTCGCCCCGTTGATCGCCCACGCCAACCACGTGCTGAATGCCAGCGATGACCATGACTGATGTAGTTGTGACAATCCGCCGCGCCACCGTCGCCGACGTTCCGGCGATGATGGGCATCGTCAACGACAGTGCCGAGCGGGGATTGATGATCCACCGTTCGCTGGCGGAGTTGTACGAACACCTGCGGGCGTTCCACGTGGCCGAACGCGACGGCCGGCTCGTCGGCGTCGCGGGGTTGCGCATCATGTGGGCCAATCTGGCCGAGGTCTACGCCCTGGCGGTGAGCAAGGATGCCCGTGGCCACGGCGTGGGCAAGCGACTGGTCGCGTCGGTGGTGGAGCAGGCCCGAAGCCTGCAGATTCACCGCGTGTTCGCCCTGACCTACGAGCGGACCTTTTTCGAACGATGCGGGTTCGACCTGGTCGATCGGCGAACGCTGCCGCTGAAGGTCTGGGGCGAATGCGTGCGATGCCCCAAGCATGAGGCGTGCGACGAGATCGCGATGGTGCGTGTGCTCGAAGATGTGCCGGATCACGGCGCGCCGCTGCCGCCGACCGGCGAAGCGATGGATGCGGCACACAGCGACGACGAAGGCGAGTACCATGTGCCGATCCCGCGTTTGACGCCGATGGCCGTACGCATCGACCGCAGCGCGGCGGAAGAGTAGAACTCAACCCCGGCGAAGCCATCTCGCCGAGGCCTGCGCTTGCGCGCGCCGTGAACGATGCCCGATACCTGGCTCAACACGCTGCTCGACGACCCGGCGATCGGGCGGTTTGTCGATGCACTGAAACCGGGCCGGCGTCTGATCGCGGCCGGGGCGTGGGGCTCGAGCGTCAACCTGCTGGCCGGCGTGGTCGCGCGGCGCACCGCCCAACCGGTGTTGCTGGTGTTGGCCCATCTCGACGATGCCGACGAGGCGGTGGAAGACCTGGCTCTCGTGGATGGCGTGGAGGGGGCGACCTTTCCCGCGCTGGAGGTCATGCCCGGCGAAACCAACGTCTCGCTGGACCTGCTGGCCGATCGTCTGGCGCTGGTTCAGCGTCTGCACGACGGCAATGCGCCCGGTGTGATTGCCGCCCCGATCCAGGCGTTGATGCAGGGCGTGCCCGCCGCCGGTTCGCTCGACGCCGCCGTGCGAACGATCCGGCCCGGCGATGACCTGAGCATGGGCGCGTTGACCGACTGGCTGGCCGGCGCCGGTTACGAGCGGGTGGATGTGATCGACG
>CAYYPN010000335.1:0-3251 GCA_964473545.1 uncultured Planctomycetaceae bacterium | reverse complement strand
CCCACGACATCCCCCATCACCCTTCCCTTACAATCCCCCTCGCCACCCGGAGTACACCTGGCATGCCCACACCCCCGCGTCAACCCGCCGGCTGCCTCCTCGGTTTCCTCGCCAATCTCCTGCGCCCGCCCCGAGGCGCGGCGGCTTCAGCCGCCGTGTCCGCCGTATCCGCCGTGTCCGCCGTACCCTTCCCCTACCGCCGACGCAAGTACCTCCTCTCACCATCCGAACGCGCCTTTCTCCGTGTCCTCGAAGGCGCCCTCCCACCCGACACCCGCATCTTCTGCCAGCTCCCCCTGTCCAAACTCCTCTACCTCCCCAAAGGCACCGATCAGCGTTATACCTGGCACAACAAAATTGACCGCAAAACCGTCGACTTCGTCCTCGTCGATACCGAACGCCTGCAACCCCTGCTCGCCATCGAACTCGACGACGTTTCGCATCAACACCCCCGCCGCACCGCCCGCGATGACTTCGTCAACCAGGCCCTCGCCACCGCCGACCTCCCCCTCCTCCACATCCCCGCCGCCCGAACCTACAACCAGACCGCCCTGCGTGAGCGAATCCATGAAGCCATGACGACGAGTCGATTGATCGACTGACGCCCCCATCCCCCCTTCCGGGGGCCAAGCCGGACTGCAACGCAGCAAAAGTCCGGATTCTTCGCCATCTTCAAGCCGTGTTCTTGTTAGTCAATGCGTGTTTCGGACGGCCCCGGCCCGCGTTTTCCACCCCTTGACTTGAGCATCGATGCTAGCGAAGCATGTCCATGCGCCAGCGCCCGGTCGAGAGGCGTGTACCCAAATTTGCCTTGGGCGTTAATATCCGGTGTTTCCTGACCACCAGACCAACGGATGCGCCCGTCAATACCACCCGCCCAGCAATTCCTCCATACCAATCGCCCGCTCCTCCTTCGGACTGCGCCACATCGCTTCGCCCAACGCCACCGCCAGCGCCCCGTCACACGCCGACGCACGGCTCGTGTGATGGTCCAGCTCCGAACAGATGTCTTCGAGCATCGCCGGGTCCCCGCCGTGGTGCCCGCCGGCCCGCCCCGCGACCTCGATCACGTGCGGCTCGTTCGTGAACAACGGATAATGCACCAGCGCCCGGCCCTTCCCGTCATAGCTGCCTTCCTGACCGAAAGCGTACCCGCATTCCAGCCGCCCGCGGGTGCCGTTGAAAACGACCCGATACTGCTCGAACGGGCTCGAAAAATTCACGCTGAAACTCACCATCGTCCCCCCGTCGTAACGGATGACCGACGCGTAGGTGTCCTCGATGTCGATGTCGGCATCGAAGATGCACGCGTCGGGCTGGTAGCCGGTGTACAACCCGACGAACGCCTGCCCGCCGCTGAGCCGGCGGGACTGCAGGCCGAGGATGTGCGTGTCCTCGGTCTTGACGCCGCCGCGGATCTGCTGGTAGGCGCACCGATCGATCTCGTCGCACGTCGCGCAATGCCGACCATTCACCTGCGAAGGGTTGTGCTCGCTGTCGGGCCCGTAGTAATTGAGCGCGCTGTAACCGAACAGCTCGATCGGCTTCTGCCCCAGCCACCAGTTGAGCAGATCCAGGTAGTGGCATTCCTTGCTGATCGTCAGCCCGCCGGACACCGCCCGGTAACGGTTCCATCGTTGGAAGTAGCTCGAGCCGTGCCGCTCGTCGACGTACAGGCTCATCTCCACCGCGGTGACGCGCCCGATCAGCCCCGACGCCAGCTCGCGCTGGATCGCCTGGTGCATGGGCATGTAGCGGTAGTTATGCATGACCCGAACGCTGGCGCTCGAACGGGCCTCCGCATCAAGTACCGCGCGGGCCTGGGCGCAGTCGATGACCATCGGTTTCTCCACGATCACGTCGACCCCGGCGTCGAGGCTCGCGATGATCAGCGCCGCATGGTCGCCATCCCGCGCACAGATCAGCGCCGCGTCCGGCCGCTCATTCTCAAACAACTCGCCCAACCGCGCCGGGCCCAGGTACGTGCGCACCTCGATGTCCGGAAAATCCTGCCGAAAGGCGTCGAATCGCCTGGCGTCGACGTCCCACAACGCCCAGACGCGCCAATGCTCCGCGATGCCCGCCGGCACCTCGTGACAGATCCGCAACGCCCGGTGACTGACGCCCAGCACAGCAATGCTCCGCGTCGCAGCGGTGGTCGTGGTCATGCATGCGAAGGTACTCCCCCCCTCGCGAAAACACAAGTCCCACTTAGCCCCCCGTGAATACACGGGGGGCCGCATACGGCGCGCGCATCATTCGGCCCCCGGTGTGTTCACCGGGGGCTAAATGGTTTTCTTCGCCTTTTCGCGCGCAAGCAATCGATCGTACTTCGCCAGAAGCCGCTCCCACATGGCCCGCTCCTTCATCCGCGCCGCGTGACGACGCGCGTCCACGATCATCATCATGTCCAACTGGTCGATGACGTACTTCTCATCCGGGTCGGGGAACATGATCTCCGGGTCGCCCTTGAACATTGCCCGCCGGAACGGCTGACGCAGCTTCACCTCCCCGTAACGCAATCCCAGGCATCGCCGACACAACAATCGGCGCGGCGCGAACAGCGGACCGTAACGATCGACCATCGCCGCATGCACGTCGAACCGATCCCCCGGCCCGCAGCGCAGGTACTGCTCGCCCCGCCGCTCCAGCCACCGTTGGGCAAGCTGCGCATCCCGCGCCTCGCCCGCCGTGCACAGCGGCAGGTACAGCTTGAGCGCGCGACCGGGCAGCGCTTGCCCTGTTGCCTTTTGCCCTTTGCCGATTGCCTGATCACATCCCGGACACACGAACAGATGCTGGTTCAGACTTTCATGCATGTGCCATCGTTCGATGATTGTCTCGACCCCGGTGAAGCCGAACGCGCCCAACGGCGTGGTGGCGAAGCGCCGGCGATGGTCGCCCCACAGCGCGGGGGCAGCGCGTTGAGCGACAAGGGATTCGACAAGTTGGGGCTCGATGCGAGCGACGGCCCGAGCCAGGCGCCAGATGCGGCCGTGTCGTACCGGGCCGTGGCGTCGACCCTTGCTGCGCCCGGACGCCGGCTGCGGATACGTCCGCGCCCGTCGCCAGGCGTCGGACTCGACGTCGCGCCAGACCTTGCTGCACGGCACGGCCAGGCAGGCCGAACGATCAACCCGCCCGGCGGCGTTACGCCAACTTGCCGGCTCGGTGAACGTGGACAACCCCGGTGGATCGAGGGCGGGCATGCCACATTATGGACGGTATCTGTTCGGGTGTCCAGTCCCCGC
>CAYYPN010000334.1:0-3259 GCA_964473545.1 uncultured Planctomycetaceae bacterium | reverse complement strand
CGAAGCTGAACGCCAGCAGCCCGCCGGCGATGAGGTTGGCCATGATCAGCGGCATCACCACCCGCCGCATCGTCGTCATCTTGCTCGCCCCCAGGATCGCCGACGCTTCCTCCAGGTCGACCGGCGTCTGCTCCAGCCCCGCCGCCGCCGACCGCACCACGTAAGGCATCCGCCGCACGGCGTAGGCGATGACCAGGAACAGCATCGGATTCGGATTCTCCCCCATGACCTGGAACACGCGCGGCACCTCGATCCCGTTCGACGACAGCCACTGCGTCAGGTTCGCACTCATCGCCACATAACCGAACGCCATCACCAGCCCCGGCACGGCCAAAGGCAGCATCGCCAGCGTGTCCAGCAGGCTCCGCCCCCACACCCGCCCACGCACCACCAGGTACGCGATCGCCAGCCCCAGCACGATGTCGACGAGCATCGCCAGCGCCGAGTAGCCCAGCGAGTTGCGGATCGACCCCACCGCCAGGTCATGCCGCAACGCGCCCCGCTCGCCGATGTAGTGCTCCAGCGTCAACGCCTCGGGCATCGCCGACATGTACCACGACCCCGGCTCGGACAGGCTGGTCAACACCACGCCCACGTGCGGCAACACCGCCAGAAACGTGATCACCACAAACGGAATCGCCACCAACGCCCCCGCGCCCCACCCCAGCTTCTTCGCACCCGAACCGACCGCCGCTCGGGTCGTCGCCGCGTACGACTTGCGGCCCAACGTCGCCTTGCCGATCAGGTAGCACAACGCACTGATCGCCAGCACCACCACCACCAACGCGAACGGCCGCGGCGAGTCGATCTCCTGGATCCCCCAGAAGATCTGCACCGGCGCCACCTGCGTGTATTCGAACATCAGCGGCGTGCCCAACTCGGTAAACGACCAGATGAACACGATCGTCGAGCCGGCGAACAATCCCGGCAAGATCAGGGGCACCACCACCCGCCGAAACCGCGTCCATCCGCTCGCCCCCAGGTTCTCCGCCGCCTGTTCCATCGCCGGGTCCAGGTTCGCCAGCGCCGCGGTCACGTTCAGATACACGATCGGGTAAAGGTGCAACGCCTCCATGATCACCACGCCCCACAACCGCGCCCCGCCCAGGAAGTCGGTCGGCGAGGACGGATCCACCCAGCCCCAGTCGATCAGCAGGGCGTTGACCGTGCCGAAACGCCCGAGAATCTGCTGCAACCCGATCGCCCCCACGAACGGCGGCAGAATCAGCGGCACCAGCAGCAACGACGAGAAGATCGCCTTGCCCCGGAAGTCGAATCGCGTCGCCAGCAACGACAACGGAATCGCCATCACCAGGCACAACGTCGTCACCAGCACCGCGATGAGCAGCGAGTTGCCCAGCGACCCCAGCAACACCGGATCCCGGAACACGTCCAGCACGTACGCCCACGTGAAGTTCACCTCGCCGGCGTCGGTCCGCTCGACAAACGCATCCTTGACCGTCAACGCGACCGGCCCGATGAGAAACACCACCATGAACGCCAGACAACCGGCGTACAACCCATACTTGGCCAACGTTCCGGGCTTCATGGCGGGCATGGTAACAAAGCCAGCCCAAAACGTAAGGCGTGAAGCCCGGGGCGTGTGGGTTTCAGTCCACATGCCCAACCGGAAACCAGAAACTGAAAACGGTGAACGCAACGACGACCAGGCCCCGGACGCACACGATGTCAGTCCGGGGGGGAGGGGTCGCGCCAGCCTTCCGGGGTTTTCCGGGGGTTTGCGGGGGTAACCTCTCGTACGTACGCGAGTTACCGCAATAGCTGCCGCCCCCGCCGACCTGTCAGCCCCATGTCCGCCCTGACACGGCTGAAAAAAACTTGCCGCTATAAACCCGGCTCAAATCGCCGGTTCCAGATACTCACCTGAATAGGGGTGACAAGGAGGGGTTTAGGGCCAAGGGCTCAGGGATCAGGGGTTGCTGCTCTGCGAAGCAGCGCTTCGCTGCGCAGCACAAGTCGGGTTCGGGGAGTCAATCCCGAGTCAGATACCCCACCCGTTGCCGCAGCCGGTTTCCAACCTGGCCGGGACGTTGAGATGGGGGCAACTGAAACGTACGGCGTATGTTTGCCGTACGCGCAGGCGACAGACATCCCCCGCAGCAGCCCCACGATTGACATCCGTTCGGTATGCGTTAGGATTAGCGACCGATAGGTCGCACTGTTTGGAGGATCGGACATGCCAGTCGCCACACCGAAGCCGACCGCGCCCAAGGTCAAGCTGCTGGACCAGATCCGCATAGCGCTGCGCGCCACTACAGCCGGGGTACGGAAACAGACCTACGTTCATTGGATCAGGCAGTTCATCCTGTTCCACGGTAAGCGTCACCCGGCGGAGATGGCCGAGCCTGAGATCAATTCCTTCTTGGCGGACCTGGCGGTCAAACGCCGCGTCAGCGCCTCGACCCAGAACCAGGCGCTCAGCGCGTTCCCGCGGACGGCCGGCAACTGAGCCTTTTTCGTTCGGACAATGAGACGATGGAGATAGACGTATGATCGAGTTCCTCAAGAAACGGACCGTTCTCGTTCTTGGTGCTGGTGCGAGCCACACCTACGGATTCCCGTTGGGCAGTGATCTCAAACAGGCAATGCTCGGGACCCTCAACCAGAAGAACCGTCAGCGACTGAAGACTCACGGATTCGATGACGCACTTATTCAGGAGTTTCAGGACGCACTGCGGTACGGTGCGCACCCCACGATTGACATCTTCCTGGAGAAGAAGGCTCGATTCCGTGAGCTTGGTTCCTATCTCATTGCGAGCACACTGATGCCTCTCGAGAGGCCCCGTACCCTGTTCACGCAGAAAGGCTGGTACGGTGATGTATTTCGTGCTCTCTCGCTCGACGACGACGCTCCAGATACAGGGAATCTAGGCGTCGTTACTCTCAACTATGACCGTTCTCTGGAGCACTTCCTGCGCAAGAATACCGACTACAACTGCGCTGACTCTCGCATCGAGTCAGCACACTCGAAGCGAGAGAAGATACGCATCGTTCACGCGCACGGCAGTCTGGGAAAATACCCAGACGTGCCGTACGGGACGAAGCTCGATGATGAGGCCACCCTGCGAGCGGCCGCAGACAGTATCAAGATCGTTTCGGACAAACTCGAGGATTCCGAAGATTTCAAGAACGCCCAAGACCTTCTCGCCAAGGCGGAGCGGATTGTCTTTCTCGGGTTTGGATAGGTCAAGTCCCAGTTCTGCTGTAAATTTCTGAAGGGGCGGGTTCCTTGACGGTT